>CANSYV010000164.1 GCA_947651335.1 uncultured Lachnospiraceae bacterium | reverse complement strand
CCTTTGAGCAAAGAAGGAGAACGGGATGATTTGTCCACACGTATGAAAAATGTAAAAGACACAGGCTTTGCGGACGAGATTATTATTGAAGAATATCAGGGCCAGAAAATACGGGATATTCAAAAATACCAGATTGATGTGTTTGTAATTGGGTCTGACTGGTATGGAAAGTTTGAAAATCTGAAAAAATACTGTGAAGTAGTCTATTTGGAGCGCACAAAAAACATTTCCAGTACGATAATTCGTGAACAGAATAATTCCATGAAAATAGGCATAGCGACAGATGATGCTGACGATGGACAATTTGTAGCGGAGGCTCAATTCGTCAGCGGATATCATGTGCAGAGTGTGTATTCCCCAAATGAGAGAACGGCATCGGAATTCTGTGCAAAATATGGACTGGCCGAATATAGCTCTGATTTTGAAAAGTTCCTGGAGGGGGTTCAGCTGGTCTATATTAAGACCTCTCTGCAGTCGCGGTATGAGCTGATAAAAAAAGCCATCAGCCATGGGGTCAATATTATAGCTGACAGCCCTGTGTCGGATACACAGGAACGCATGAAGGAGCTGTTTGAGCTGGCGCGCAGTAAAAATGTGCTGCTGTTTGAAAATCTCAGGACAGCATATCTCAGGGGATTCAGCCAGCTGGCATGGATGATACAGAGCAATCATATTATCGGGGATATTTATCATATCCACTGCACGGCGTCCAGCGGAGCCCAGAGCCGTCAGATGATTTCCTATGCTCTGTATATGATTTTCAAACTGATGGGCTATGATTATTTAAGTATAAAAGAGGAACTGAGCCATGGAGAAAATACGGGAAACACTTCTTATGAGTATATTACGGTAAAATATCCCCAGGCTCTGGCTGACATTGAGATATATAACCATTCCAAGCTGGAAGAAAAGATGGAGATCATAGGGAGCAGCGGGTGTGTGGTGGTTCCCGATGACTGGTGGAATACCAGATTTTATAAACATATTACAAACGAGGGGGATTTGAACCGGAGCAGCTTTAACTTTGAGGGAAATGGCCTGCGCTATATACTTCAGGAAATGTCCATCACCATCCGCAATGGACTTTATGACAATCCGCGGCTGTCTGTGGAAGAATCTCTGGCGATTCAGAAAGCAATGAGTAGAAGGGAAAAGCTGTAAAAAACGTCTGTGACAACACAGGCGTTTTTTGCGCCATATTTTCTTTTTTAGGGGGTTACAGTCAAATTCTGCTGTGGTATAATAAAATACATTAGAGCCTAAAAAAAGAGTGCTCTATGGGAGTATTCTATGGGAGGATTGAAAAGTTGGATACTGGTTTTATGGCAGAGTATTTTCCACTATACGTGGAAGCTGCGAAATTAACTTTTCGGCTGGGCATGACAGGAATTTTGTTTTCCCTGGTGATTGGGGTGGTCTGTTCCCTGGCCGGTTATTACCACGTGCCTGTGCTGAGACAGATAGCCGTGGTATATGTGGAGTTGTCGAGAAATACACCGCTGCTTGTGCAGCTGTTTTTTCTGTATTTTGGTCTTCCGAAGATCGGTGTTATGCTCAGTTCGGAGGGATGTGCGGTTATAGGCTTGAGTTTCCTGGGCGGGAGTTATATGGCAGAGGCGCTGCGCAGCGGTCTGGAAGCAGTGGAGAAAGGGCAGATGGAATCAGCGCTGGCCATAGGGCTGAACCGCTTCCAGGTTATGCGTTATGTGATTTTTCCCCAGGCGCTGGCCACATCGGTGCCGCCGCTGTGCGCCAACGTAATCTTTCTTATTAAAGAGACATCCGTATTCAGTGTGGTTGCCCTTGCGGATTTGATGTATGTGGCAAAAGATTTAATCGGCCTTTACTATCAGACAGATGAGGCGCTTCTGATGCTGGTGATTTCGTATCTGGTTCTGCTGCTGCCCATATCTGTGGCGGCGGGCCTGATAGAGAGGAGGCTGAGATATGCAGGATTTGGGGATTAGAGTGTTATTTATGGGAAATAACTTCATACGTCTCCTGGGAGGACTGTGGATTACTGTAAAGATTTCTTTGATTTCAGTGGGGCTTTCCATTGTATTCGGCCTTCTTCTGGGTATGATTATGACGTTAAAGAATCCCATTGTGAAATGCCTTACCAAAATATATCTGGAATTTATCCGGATCATGCCTCAGCTGGTTCTGCTGTTCCTGGTGTACTTCGGGGCCACAAAATCTTTCGGGCTGCAGCTGTCCGGTGAAGTTTCCGCGGTGATTGTATTTACCATGTGGGGGACAGCTGAGATGGGGGACCTGGTCAGAGGTGCTTTGATCTCAATCCCGAAGCACCAATATGAGAGCGGGGCGGCTCTGGGATTGGAGAGCCGTCAGATTTACAGATATATCATTGTTCCCCAGACTCTCAGGCGGCTGCTGCCCCTGGCGATTAATCTGGCCACCAGGATGGTGAAAACCACATCACTGATTGTATTAATCGGCGTGGTGGAAGTTCTGAAAGTGGCACAGCAGATCATCGAGGCAAACAGGTATACCGTGCCGGATTCGGCGCTTTGGATCTATGGATGTGTGTTCTTCCTCTATTTTATCGTGTGCTGGCCGGTATCCAGGCTTGCTGTGCGTATGGAGAAGAAATGGGAAAATTAATGGCGCAGGGAGGAGAATTTCGTGGAAGGTCAGGAGAAATTGCTGGAAATCCATCATCTTCATAAAGATTATGGTAACGGAGCAGTGTTAAAGGATGTATCACTGGATATACACAAAGGGGAAGTGCTGGTGTTAATCGGCCCGTCAGGGTGCGGGAAGAGTACATTCCTGCGGTGTATGAACGGTCTGGAACAGATTCAGTCAGGGGAAATCCGTCTGGATGGAGAAGTGATCACCGACCCCAAGACAAAATGGAGTGAAGTCCGTCAGAAAATAGGGATGGTATTCCAGAGCTATGAGCTGTTCCCCCATATGACGGTGATCAACAACATTTTGCTGGGACCGCTGAAAGTGCAGAAGAAAGAGAAAAAAGAGGCAGAAAAAGAAGCAGAGCAGCTATTGGAGCGGGTGGGGCTGCTGGACAAAAAGGACGCATATCCCCGCCAGCTGTCCGGAGGCCAGAAACAGAGAGTGGCAATCGTGAGGGCACTGATCATGAAGCCCGAGATCCTGCTGTTTGACGAGGTGACAGCAGCTCTGGACCCGGAGATGGTGCGGGAGGTGCTGGACGTTATGCTGGAGCTTGCGAAAGAGGGTTCCACCATGGTCATCGTCACCCACGAAATGCAGTTCGCCCGTGCAGTGGCAGACAGAATTGTATTCCTGGACGGCGGGGAGGTCGTGGAGATGGCAGCCCCGGAACAGTTTTTCACCCAGCCGGAGACAGAGCGGGCTAAGAGGTTTTTGGATACTTTGTCGTTTGAATAAAAAGGTTAAGCACCAGCCATTGAGTGGCTGATGCTTAACCTTTTTATTTGGAAAAAATATTAGAATTATTAAAAATACGAAAAAACAATTAAAAAATGCAATTTACAATTGAACAAAAAGAAGATGCGTAGTATACTTAGAAAAATATTTGGAGTGAGGGGTAATAAATGACTGAATTAAATAATTCTATCTATTGTATAAATGCAGAGAGAGGCGCTTACGGCAAGCAGGATACTGTTGACCTGCCTATGGGTCAAGCAGTAGATTTGATGAAGATAGTGAATTTGAATAAAATCAATAAAATGTCTTTGTTTGATGACAATTGGAATGGGACAGGAGGCAGTGCATTTAGTGAAGGCGCGGTCAGTCTTTTTAAAACAATTCTTGAGATGCTCGAAAGGCAGCCGGAGATTGCGCCAACTGGGCGTAATAGTCTGTTAATGCAGTATGAGCTGGATGATAAAAGCTTGCTGGCATTTGAAGTGGGTGAAAATAAAGTGGAAAAAGTGCTTGTACCAAAAGGCGATTACTCTATGGTGCAAATGGAAGTGTTTACAGATGAGCTGGGACAAAAGATAAAGGAGTGTGTGAAGGAGTTTTATGGAATTAAATAATATTGTGGATTCAGAAGTATTGTACCGCATGGTTAAGAAGTCGGACCCTGATGGGTTTATAAACGGAAAACCAACAGCTGCCTTATTTATGGATGCGAATGGGGTGTCTGTAGATCGCGATGGAGGAAGAGTGGAAGCAGACATTATAGAAAATTTCAAGAAGCGTTTCAGAAAAAGGGATGATTATCGTACTGCAGTTAAGATAAAGGCGGGGGTATGCAGAGATGTAGATACTTTTCCAAAACCAATTGGAAATCATAAAAACCGCTTTCACGCTGAGATATGGAATTCTCAGAATGAAAAGTTAGTTAGTTTATTTAAAGCTGTGAAATTGGCAAAAATGTGTAATGAGGTGAAGGAATAGGTGAAAATTCAAAATTTTTCCCTCAACCCTATTGACAAATCCAAAAATCTGACATATAATGATTATGCTGTTTTACGTAATAGAAAGATGAAAAACCAGAAGCAAAACAAAGCCAAAAAAAGCCAATACCCCGCAGTGTTACATTGCGGGGTATTTGGTTTATAACCATATAAAACCATAAGAGTTTTTCAAGAAATTCTTATCCAAAACACAAGGAGGGCATACAAGCAATGTATAAAATTGTAAAAAAAGCCTGTCTGAACCCATCCGTCACGATGATGGACA
>CANSYV010000163.1 GCA_947651335.1 uncultured Lachnospiraceae bacterium | reverse complement strand
TAGTCACTCGCCATATTCAGCTTAAAGCGTAAGACATTATTTACCCCGGACACAAAGGATAAGTTCCATCAGAACTTTCGCTATATTAAGGCATGGGAAGCTCTGTCTTTCCCGGACAGACAGATGGCCGCTGACGTGCTTATCAAAGTCATTCATATCGCAGATGGCATCATGAAAATCACATGGAATTTTTAAAACATGTCTTAAAATTGCTTTCATCTGCCCGTTTTGGTGAAGCCCTCCGCTCCCTGCAGGAACAACTGGATGCTAAAAACTTCTACGCGTTCAACCCAAGTTTTGACGCGCCAACGAAATGTGAGTGTTAATCTATGATAGAAATCCAAATGTCCCACGACCTGAGAAATATATTAGGCCAGTTATCCGATACCCCTCCGGAAGCATATGCCATTATACGTGGAGGCTCTCACTACCCGGATATCTGGGGTGTGATGTATCTCTACCCCTGCTGGGGCGGCACACTTGTCCTGACCGAAGTCCAGGCACTTCCACAGGATACTGACCCCTGCGGTATCCATATCCATGGTTTCCACATTCATGAGGGCAAGAGCTGCAGCAGTTCAGATGACCAGGAAGCGTTTTCCAATACCGGACAGCATTGGAATCCTGACAATTGTCCTCACCCAGCCCACGCAGGAGATCTTCCGCCTCTGTTCGGAAGCTGCGGATACGCACTGTCTATTTTCTACACACGCCAGTTTGTGCCGGATGAAGTAATCGGCCGCACAGTGGTCATCCACATGATGCCCGATGATTTTAAAACACAGCCCTCTGGGGATTCTGGAGAAAAAATCGCCTGCGGGGAAATCTGTGCCAATGAGAAAGCAGAGTATTTTCCGATGCCTGCGGGGATGGAATAATTGAAAACAGGCGGCTGGCTATTCTAAAACCAGCTGCCTGTTTTCTTTATCTGCTTATTTACTCAATTCCAACCACCTTATAATCCTGTGCCTCCACAGCGTCTTTCAAAACACTGTCATCCACCTGTGCATTCAGGGTAACCACTGCTGTCCCCCTGGCATGGCTTACTTCCGCGCTGTCCACCTGAGCCAGTCCTTCCAAAGTCTTTTTCACTCTTGCCTCACAGTGCTGGCACATCATTCCTTCGATTTTCATTGTCTTTGTCATGGCTTCATTCTCCTTTTTTGATTTTATTGTATCCGGCTGGGCCGGTACTTCACTGTTTTTAAACACACGTTTCTTATCATGACGGGCATCGTGCATATTGAATAAATTCAGCCGCAGGGCATTGGACACCACGCAGAAGCTGGATAAACTCATGGCCGCCGCGCCGAACATGGGGTTCAGTTTCCATCCCAGCAGGGGAATCCAAACCCCGGCCGCCAGGGGGATACCGATCACATTATAGAAAAACGCCCAGAACAGATTCTGATGGATGTTCCGCAGTGTGGCACGGCTTAACCGGATGGCAGCAGGCACATCAGACAATTTGCTGTTCATCAAAACCACGTCCGCGGCGTCGATGGCGATATCTGTCCCCGCCCCGATGGCAATACCGATATCCGCGCGGGTGAGAGCCGGCGCGTCGTTGATGCCGTCCCCCACCATTGCCGCTTTTCCCTTTGTCTGTAGGGAACGGATAGCCGCCTCTTTGCCGTCGGGCAGCACCCCTGCCAGCACTTCATCCACTCCGGCCTGATCGCCGATGGCCTTCGCCGTGCGCTCATTGTCTCCGGTGAGCATAACCACATGGATTCCCATACCCTGGAGTTCCTTGATGGCCTGGGGACTTTCCGGTTTGATCACATCAGCCACTGCGATCAGCCCCAGCACCTGGTGGTCACGGCTGAAATATAAAGGTGTTTTTCCCTGGGCCGCCAGCTTGTCGGCGGCATCTGCCAGTGACTGGGGAATCTGTGCCTTTGTACGGATGTAATTCAGATTCCCCCCTGCAAGGGATTTCCCTTCCAAAACTGCCGACAGCCCGTTGCCTGGGAGGGCTGCAAAATCAGTAATCTCTGAAATCTGAATCCCTGTCTCCTCAGCTCTTTGTAAAATAGCCCGGGACAGTGGATGTTCGCTTTTGCTTTCCAGAGAAGCCGCGAGCTGAATCAATTCTGTTTCACTGATTCCCCCCCAGGGCATAATATCTGTCACTTTTGGCTCTCCTGTGGTGATGGTTCCTGTCTTATCCAGAGCCACCACACTGACCTGGCCTGCAGCCTCCAGGGATGCCGCTGTCTTGAAAAGGATTCCATTCTTGGCGCCCATTCCGTTGCCCACCATGATGGCAACCGGTGTGGCCAGTCCCAGGGCACAGGGGCAGCTGATCACCAGCACGGAGATACCCCTTGCCAGGGCAAACGCAAATTCCTGTCCTGCCAGCAGCCATACCAGTGTGGTGATCACAGCAATGGTAATCACCACCGGTACAAAGACCCCTGACACCTTATCCGCCACCTTGGCAATAGGCGCTTTGGTTGCCGCCGCATCGCTGACCATCTGAATGATCTGTGACAGGGCTGTATCCTGCCCCACACGGGTGGCTCTGCACCGGAGAAATCCGGACTGATTCACCGTGGCGGCAGATACCTGGTCTCCTTGTGCCTTATCCACAGGGATGCTCTCCCCGGTAAGGGCAGATTCATTCACGGCGCTGGTACCGTCTTCCACCACACCGTCCACAGGGATGCTCTCCCCGGGACGCACGACAAACTCATCTCCTACTTTTACCTGTTCTATGGAAACTTCCGTCTCCTGTCCATTTCTCAGGACAGTGGCCGTCTTAGGTGCCATGCTGATCAAACTTTTCAGGGCGTCGGTTGTCTTTCCCTTACTCCGGGCCTCCAGCATTTTCCCCACTGTAATCAGCGTGAGAATCATAGCCGCGGATTCAAAGTAGAATTCATCCATATAGACCATGACTGCCGGCATATCGCCTTTGACCTGGGCATCGGTCATGGCAAACAGCGCATAAACGCTCCATACAAAAGATGCCGAAGATCCCAGAGCCACCAGTGTATCCATATTGGGAGCCCTGTGGGCAAGGCTTTTAAATCCACTGATGAAAAACTTCTGATTAATCACCATAACAATCCCGGCCAGCAGAAGCTGAACCAGACCCATTGCCACGTGATTCCCCTCAAACCAGGCAGGTACAGGCCATCCCCACATCATATTCCCCATAGAAAAATACATCAGGACACATAAAAACCCAATGGAAAGGGCCAGCCTGCGCTTCAGAACCGGCGTCTCCGTATCTTTCAGAGAATCCGCACCCGGCGCGGCCTGGCTCTCCTGGCTGGCTCCGCCTTTTACGCTGGCGCCGTACCCTGCATTTTCCACCGCCGCTATAATCTCATCTGCCGAAGCACTGCCCTCCACCCCCATGGAGTTTGTCAGCAGGCTCACTGAGCAGGCAGTCACTCCCGGAATTTTGTTCACCGCCTTTTCCACACGGCTGCTGCAGGCAGCACAGCTCATACCTGTTACATTATATTGTTCCACTGTACTCTACCTCCTTACTTCATCAATTTCTGCAGTACATGAACCAGCTCGTCAACGGTTTCTTCTTTTCCGTTTCTGATATCATCCGCCACACATGTACGAATATGATTCCCAAGCAGAACCTTATTAAAACTATTCAGCGCCGCATTGACTGCGGCAACCTGTATGAGAATATCCGTGCAGTACGCACTGTTCTCCACCATTCCCTTTATCCCCCTCACCTGGCCTTCGATACGGCTCAGACGGTTTAAAAGGTCTTTGTACTCCTTTTCATTGCGGATCTTTGTCTTCTGACAGCAGCACTCTTTCTCTCCTGGCACCAGCATCCCTCACTTTCTATCGATCAGCAATTGCCTTTGATGTTTGTAGTATATACCCCATAGGGGTATTTGTCAAGGGCTATTTTCAAACCCTCTTGGACAAGTACCTGAAATTATGGTAAAATTAAATAAAAAGTTTAACAAATCTAAGAAAGCAGGTGAAAAACCATGAGATCTATTCCCGCAGCAGCACCTTCGATTCCCGAATACCATTTGATGCCTCTGGACACAATCAGTGGTTTTGAAGTCCGGCCCGGTCTTTATGAAATGAACGGAGCCACTGCATTATCGGCAAACGCCATTAATTTTACTGTACATTCACGCAATGCGGTTTCCTGTGAACTGCTGCTTTTCCGCCACAGGGAAACAGAGCCATTTGCAGTCCTTCCGTTTCCGGAGCGGTACCGCATCGGCGACGTATATTCTATGATCGTATTCAATCTGAACGCAAAAGATTTTGAATATGCTTATCGGATGGACGGACCTTATGACCCGGAAGCAGGGCTGATATTTGATAAGACACAGATCCTGCTGGACCCCTATGCAAAAGCAGTCACCGGCCAGAGCGTCTGGGGGGAAAAACCCAGCCAGTTTTCTCCCTATCGGGGCAGAGTGGTTCTCAACAACTTTGACTGGGGGACAGCTGTACGGCCCCTGCTTCCTATGCGGGAACTGATCATTTATGAACTCCATGTACGGGGATTTACCATGCATCCTTCTTCTGGTGTCAAGCATCCGGGTACATTTTCCGGCCTGCGGGAAAAAATTCCCTATCTCAAAGAACTGGGGATTACTGCTGTAGAACTGATGCCCATTTTTGAATTTGACGAGACAATGCCCGCCAGAGAAGTGGACGGCAAGAAACTTC
>CANSYV010000162.1 GCA_947651335.1 uncultured Lachnospiraceae bacterium | reverse complement strand
GAAGGCCGTGTATCTCCTGGACGGACAGGATATCGGCAGTGTAAATATTCTGGCAGCAGAAGATGTGCCGGCTTCCGGTTATATGGATTATCTGATGGCTCTTGGCCGCCGTTTTCTTCCTTTTCAGACAAAATAATCAGAACTTGAATTGTAAATGAGAACGTGTTAGACTATACTCCATGAAAAATTTTAAAATAAAAACTTACCGGATTTTTTCTAAAAAAGTTTTGCGGGAACATGGTATCCGTCTGGCATTTTTGAGCGATCTGCACGGTTTGTGCTATGGTGAGGAGAACTGCCGTCTGGTGCAGGCGGTTGAAGATGCCCGTCCGGATGCAGTTCTGGCAGGCGGAGATATGATGGTGGGGGAGCCTGCCCCCTGTCTTGAGGCCGCCAGGGCCCTTTTTTTATCCCTGGCGGAGAAATTCCCCGTGTATTATGCCTTCGGAAACCATGAACGCCGTCTGATGGAAAATCCGGAGAAATATGGGCATGAATTCGGGGAATTCTGCGGTCTGTTAGAGTCACAGGGGATACGGATTCTTCGAAATGAGTGTGCCGGATTAAAAAGCAGGGATGGGACGCCCCTGGTAATCTGGGGATGGGACGGAGAACGTCGTTTTTATAAAAGACTTGTGACTGAGCCTATGGAGCCCGGGTATCTAAAGGAGACACTTGGCAGTCCCGATGACAGTGCTTATCATATTCTGATGGCCCATACGCCCCAGTATGGACAGGCATATTTTTCCTGGGGGGCGGACTTGATTCTGTGCGGCCATTATCACGGGGGCATATGGCGTTTTTCCGAAAACCGGGGTCTGGCAGCCCCTAATTTTCATGTGTTTCCAAAGTACTGCTGCGGATTATTCAGCAGGGGAGACAGACATATGGTGGTCAGTCCGGGGCTGGGAGAACACACCATAAGACTGCGGATAAGAAATCCCCGGGAATTGATTATAGTGGAAATTGTGCATGGAGGCGATGAGTAATGGCAATTCCAGTAAAACTGCCGGTGTTCGAGGGCCCGCTGGACCTGCTGCTGCATCTGATTGATAAGAATAAAGTGGATATATATGATATTCCCATTGTGCAGATCACAGATCAATATATGGATTATATCCGCCAGATGGGCAGGGAGGACCTGGGGGTTATGAGCGAATTCATGGTTATGGCGGCTACCCTGATGGATATCAAATGTAAAATGCTGCTTCCCGCTCCAGAGAAGGAGGACGGCCAGGAGGAAGATCCCCGGGCAGATCTTGTGGAAAGACTGCTGGAATATAAAATGTACAAATATATGTCATATGAGCTGAAAGAGCGCATGGACAGCGCAGGAAAGCATTTTTATAAAGAGCCTACTGTTCCGGCGGAAGTGGCCGGTTACCGGTATGTGCCCCAGCCCTCGGAACTGCTCTCCGGGATTACCCTGTCCCAGCTTAACCGGCTGTTCTGCGCTGTCATGCGCAGGCGTGAAGATAAAATGGACCCTGTGCGCAGTAAATTTGGAAGGATTGAGAGAGAAGAAGTCAGTCTGCCGGATAAACTGTCCTATGTGCGGGAATATGCCAGAGCCCACAGGCGTTTCAGCTTTTTCAGCCTGTTCCGGGGGCATGCCAGCAGAATGCAGGTGGTAGTTACTTTTCTCGCGATTCTCGAGTTGATGAAAACAGGAGATATTGCTATTTCTCAGGAACACACTTTCGACGATATTCAGATTGAGGCGGTGGGGAGCTGATAGATATGGACGAAAAACGCCTGGAGGCTGCTGTTGAGGCCATTTTGTTTACTATGGGTGATTCGGTGGAGACGGAGGCGCTGGCAAAGGCAGTGGGACAGGATGTGACGGTCACGAAAAGAGTTGTGCAGAATCTGATGGACCGTTATCAGGGAGAAGAATACGGAATTCAGATTATTGAACTGGAAAACGCATATCAGATGTGTACCAAGAAGCAGTATTATCAGAATCTGATACAGATTGCCATACAGCCGAAGAAGGCAGTGCTGACAGATGTGATGCTGGAGACCCTTTCCATTATTGCCTATAAACAGCCGGTGACAAAGGCAGAGATTGAGAAGATACGAGGAGTCAAATGCGACCACACAGTGAATAAACTGGTGGAATACAATCTGGTAAAAGAGCTGGGGCGTCTGGAAGCTGCGGGCAGGCCCATTTTGTTTGGCACAACAGAGGAGTTTCTCCGCTCTTTTGGGGTGCAGACCCTGGAGGAACTGCCGGTGATGAGCCAGGTACAGGTGGAGGATTTTAAAGCGGAAGCGGAGGAAGAAGCCCAGTTAAAGCTGGATATATGAAAAAGATACATATTGAAAAGGGAAGGGAGCAGACGAAGAAAATGCCCACAACATTTACACACGATTATTTTGGAAAGAAAGTTTATCAGAAGATGCCCGGGGAAATGAAGCGTCTGGTAAAGGCCCACGGGGAGCTGTACCGCATCGGACTTCACGGTCCGGATATTCTATTCTATTACGGAATTGGCAGGAATCGGATTAACCAGCAGGGGGTGCGTCTTCACAGGGAAGCTGCGGCCCCTTTTTTTGAGCGGGGAGCTTATCTGGTGAAGAAAGAGGAGGATGAAGGGCTTTTGGCATATCTGCTGGGATTCGTGTGTCATTTTATGCTGGACAGCACCTGTCATCCTTATATCAATGGCACAGTGGCCGGCCAGGTAAGCCATGGAGAAATCGAAAAGGAGCTGGACCGGCGGATGCTGCTGCTAAATGGCAGGAATCCTCACCGCTATTATCCGGCAGTGAGCTGTATCCGTCCCACCAGGGAAAATGCTGTCATCATTCAGAAAATGTTTCCGGAGGTGAGTGTCTGGCAGATGGTCATTGCTCTGAAAGGAATGATCTTTCTCACCAATACCATGGTTTATGATGACAATGGCAGAAAGAAGAAAGCCATTATGCCAGTCCTGAAATTAACCGGGCAGTATGAGCATGTGGGCGGGAATTACATGAAGGAGTCCTGTGATCCCCGGTGCGGCCCCTATCTGGATGAACTGGAAAGGCTGTTTGCCCAGGCAGTGGAGGAGACCCCGGAGATTCTGGAAAGCTTTTGGAAAAGAGCCCGGGGAGAGGAGAGGCTTTCCCAGCGGTTCTGGAGAGATTATAATTAGCGGGTGTCTGAAACATGTATATTTTTAAAAATCCTTACATACATTTAATATCAAAGGAGTAAGGATTATTATGAAGAAAGTGTTTTTTGGTCTTTTGCTGGCAGCCGTCTGGGCCTTTTGCGGCACAGCCGTCTACGGCGCCTCTGAAGTACCCGAAGAACTGCAGCAGTTATATGCCAGAAGCGCAGTTTTGATGGATGGGGATACTTCCCGTGTGCTGTTTGAAAAAGAAGGGTACCAGTTTCTGCCTATGGCCAGCACCACAAAAGTGATGACCTGCATTCTGGCAGTGGAAAACGCTTCGGGAAAAGATGTTGTACAGGTTTCGGCCTATGCCGCCTCCATGCCGGATGTGCAGCTGAATATCCGCCAGGGAGAAGAATACTATTTAAAAGATCTGGTCTATTCGCTGATGCTTCAAAGCCATAACGACTCTGCAGTGGCCATTGCGGAACATGTGGGGGGAAGTGTGGAAGGGTTCGCGAAAATGATGAATGAAAAGGCCCTGGAAATCGGATGCGAAAACACTCATTTTGTCACACCCAACGGGCTGGATGCGTCAGATGGGGGAGGACCCCACGGCACCACCGCGGCGGATCTGGCCAGGATTATGTGTTATGCCATTAAGAATCAGGCATTTCTGCGCATTACCCAGACCAGGGATTACAGCTTCAGTGACCTGGAAGGAAAGAGGCACTATACCCTTCACAATGCCAACGCACTGCTGGATATGATGGACGGGGTGCTGTCCGGCAAGACCGGATTCACCGGAGCTGCCGGATATTGTTATGTGTGCGCTGTGCAGCAGGAGGAGAAGACCCTTGTGGTGGCTCTGCTGGCCTGCGGATGGCCAAGCCATAAAAGTTACAAGTGGAGCGATACCAGGAAATTGATTGGATACGGCCTGCGCCATTATCAATACCGGGATATGGGGAAGATTCCCCAGCTGGGCGCAGTTACGGTGGAAAATGGAATACCGGCTGACCGGGGATGGGCAGATACGGCCTATGTGAATGTCCAGGTGGCAGATACCCGGGAAAATTTCCGCGTGCTCATGCGGGAGGACGAACAGCTTCGAGTGGAAAAGAACTACTCGGCTTCCCTGCAGGCTCCGGTAAAAAAGGGGACGAAAGTGGGAAGTCTCAGTTATTATCTGGGAGACATGAAATTAAAGGAATATTCTGTGGTAACTGCGGGAACAATAGAAAAAGCAGATTATGCCTGGTGCTGTGAGAGGGTTTTTGGAAAATATTTCCATGGCGCCGTGTAGAGGAGGTAATCGTATCAAAGAGCAGGATTCTCTGACAGGTCTTGATAACTGGCGCACAGCCAAAGAGAAAATCACTCAGATGCTGGATGGGAAGAAAGTAGAGAACGGACTTTTATTCTATATAGACCTGGATGATTTTGAAGAAGTCAATGAAATCTATGGATATTCAGCTGGAGATGAAACACTCAGGTCCATTGGCGCGAAGCTTCAGGAAACTGGCTGCAGGGATAGTGTGGCTGCCAGGATCGGGGGAGGTGAATTTCTTTTGTAGATGTCCACAGCAATATTTTT
>CANSYV010000161.1 GCA_947651335.1 uncultured Lachnospiraceae bacterium | reverse complement strand
GTGGTCCATGACAATTCCCTTCAAAGCGCTCAAATCCGTATAATGGTACAGCCGTTCCCCGGACCGGCACTGTGGTATGGGAAGCCATTCTTTTCTGTGCTTCATGAATATATCCGTCAACAGCTGTTCCATCTGTCATCCTCCTTAATCCATCTGCATGTCCGAACATGCATTCAGCTGCTGGAAATCCCTGAAGGGCTTATGGCGGTAATAGAAAAGTACAAATGCCTCATACATGGGAAAACAAATGCTGAATACAATATGTAAGATCAGAACATTACCCTCACAATAGCGGGATAAAATCTGATAATCTACCAGTGCCCGCAGGCCATTTTGTACGGCTGTGCCCGCCAGAGCCAGCAGGAAAATAATCAGAACCGCCAGAATCATCACACCTGTCAGCGGAATGACAATAATGGTATGGGAACCTGCCAGAATCCCGGCAACAGCCAGAATCACCGTCAGACCTGCCACAAAACCAGTGACAATTCCCACCACAAAAGGCAGCAGGATCATCCAAATGCCCGGCTCTTTTATGGTTTTCCCCCTCAGGGTAATGGGACCTGCCAGCTTTCCCTGAAGATATTTCCGGGCAAACGGCACAAATGCCAGCCATTCGTTGTCCATGCCCGCCTGCCGCGCCATGGCGTGAAGGCCGATGCCGTACAATATATATTCTGCCAGCGCAGCCGCGGCGCTGACGGACAGACACAGCATATAAAATAGAAAAATCAAAGTATTCATCATATTCTTTCCTGACCGCCTTTCTGAAAGCTATCCATGTTATTTTAACACATTTTTATGGAAAAAGGAATCTTTTCATGATACAATGATGGGCGGTTATCAAATGACAGCTTTTATAAGGAGAAAATTATGAATCTGCCTTTAACAAAACAAAATTCTGATGAAAACACCGCCCGGTTTTATCAGATTTTCAGCTCCAGCACTTTGAAAATAATTGCGGTAATCACCATGTTCATCGACCATTTCGGCTATGGGCTGGTATATTGGAGTGAGGAGCGGGTCTCTTATTACCAGCTCTGCAGGGATATCGGCAGAATTGCCTTTCCCATCTACTGCTTTCTGCTGGTGGAAGGTTTCTACTATACCAAAAGCCGCATACGCTATGCCTGCAGTCTCCTGATTTTTGGAATCCTCTCGGAACTTCCTTTTAACTGGTTTATCGGAAACCAGCTGTGGCTTCCTGACTACCAGAATGTATTCTTTACCCTGCTTTTGGGCCTGCTGGTGATCTGGGGCATGGAAAAGCTCTGGGGAAAATGGCCTCTCATGTGCCTGCCTCTGGCAGCGGGCATGGGGGCCGCTTATCTGCTTCACACAGACTATGATTATAAGGGCGTGCTGCTAATCGCCGTCCTCTATCTGCTGCGCAGCTATCCCCTGCCCCGCTTTTTCGCGGGAGCCCTGTGCCTTTACTGGGAATGGAAAGCGATTTTCGCATGGATTCCCATTACCTTATATAATGGAAAGCGGGGCTGGATGAAGGGACCGGTGCTGAAATATATGTTCTACATCTTTTACCCGGCCCACTTACTGCTGCTGGCGTATCTGCGGCGCCGCTTTTTCCATATCTGACGACAGATACCGGTTACCGCCTGCCCACAATCTCCCCGGCCCGTTTATAGATGCTTCCCGCAGGCACGCATCCTCTCACGGAGGACAGGGGATAGACGCTGGACTCTCTGCCAATGACTGTCCCGGGATTCAGCACAGAGCCGCAGCCCACCTCCACCAGGTCGCCAAGCACTGCCCCGAATTTCTTCCTGCCTGTCTCCATCTGCTGTCCGTCTGCCTTCACCACCACCAGCTGTTTGTCAGACTTTACATTGGAGCAGATGGAGCCTGCCCCCATGTGGGCCCGGTAGCCCAGTATGGAATCCCCCACATAATTATAATGGGGCACCTGCACCTTGTGGAACAGCACGCAGTTTTTCAATTCTGTGGAATTTCCCACCACTGCCCCTGCCCCCACGATCACATCTCCCCGGATGAACGCGCAGTGGCGGATCTCCGCTTGTTCCCCGATAATAGCCGGACCGTTGATACAAGCGGTATCGGCTATTTTCGCGGTTTTCGCTGCCCACAGATGTTCCCCCCGCTGTTCATATTCTTCTGGATTCAGCTGTCTGCCCATCTCCAGGATAAAATCATGGATCTCTCCCAGGACTTCCCAGGGATATGTTTTTCCGGAAAAAAGTTCTGCTGCCTCTGTATGGGACAAATCTAAAAGCTTTTCAATGGTATATTCGTTCATGTTATTTTTCTCCTTTATAATGATTCGCCGCAGCGTCATAGAAACTGCGCAGGGCATACTGATTATTCAGGTTCATCACCGCCTGGGTGTGGCGGCGGATAAAATGTTCCAGTTTTTCCATATATTCCTCAGGGGTAATGGTTCCCTCAGCCACATAGGTAAGCCCCTTCTCCCAGCTGGCCGTCAATTCCGGATTCAGCAGGGAGCGTATGGAGCAGCTGACTACATCATACACCATTTCCCCGAAAAGTGAAGGGGTAATTACCTGTGTTTTTTTATTTAGCGCCAGATACTTGATGTTTACCAGCTTTTTCAGAATCTCCGCCCGGGTGGCGCTGGTGCCGATTCCGCTGCCTTTTATCTGGGCCCGCAGCTCCTCGTCCTCAATTAACTGCCCGGCATTTTCCATTGCCAGAATCATGGTCCCGGAGTTATACCGTTTGGGCGGCTTGGTCTCTCCTTCTTTCACAAAGAGCTTCTCCACTGGCACCCGGCTTCCCTTCCTAAGTCCCTGCAGCGCTGCCAGCATCTGCGCGTCACAGGCGGCCTCCTCCCCGTCAGGGGAATCCTCCTTCTTTTTCTTCGCGAAAGAGGCGGAGGCTATCTTCAGGTAGCCTTCTTCCATCAGAACCTTAAACCCGGAGAAGAAAAACTCCTCTTTTATTTTAAGCGTGATCTGGATTTTTTGATACACTGCCGGAGGATAAAAGATACTCAGGAAACGGCGGACAATGATTTCATAAATCCGCTGGGAGTTTGTCCCCAGTCTGGCCAGGGTGCCCAGTCCCTGGCCGGTGGGAATAATGGCGTAGTGGTCTGTAATCTTTTTGTCGTTCACGTACCGGGATTTCTGGATTGCGGGAAAGGAGCCCTCCTTCAGGATTCCCTGGGCAATGCTCCCGCAGATGTTGTAGCCGCACAGCCCGGACAGATTTCTGCGTATCTCCTTTGCCGCTGCTGTGGACAGTACCCTGGCATCTGTACGGGGGTAAGTGACCAGTTTTTTCTCATATAACTCCTGAACCACCCGCAGTGTCTCGTCCGGGCTGATTTTAAACAGTTTGGAGCATACGTTCTGAAGCTCCGCCAGGTTGAACAATAGAGGCGGGCTTTTCTTCTCTTTTTTCCGCTCTGCCTTTTGCACCACCCCCTCAATGGGCTGGGGCTGGCTCAATTCCCGGATGAAGTCTTTTGCGTCCTCTTTGTTTTTCCAGCCGTTTTCTTTATATAATTTAGGGGATTGATAATAACGGCTTCCCTCCACAGCCCGCCATTCTCCCTCAAAATGTCCGGAGGGCACCGCGAAGTCTGCCAGCACACGGAAAAAAGGAGTCTTTACAAATTCCCGGATTTCCCTCTCCCGCCGTACCACCATACCCAGCACGCAGGTCATCACCCTTCCCACGGACACTGCCTGATAGTCTGTGCGCAGGTAATTGCACATGCTGCCTGCATATTTCAGAGAGAGCAGCCTGGAAAAATTAATCCCCATCAGATAGTCCTCTTTTGCCCGCAGGTAGGCCGAGGCGGACAGGTTGTCATACTCAGACAGATCTTTTGCCTCGCGGATTCCCCTGAGGATCTCTTCTTCTGTCTGGGAGTCGATCCACACACGCTTTCTGACCTTTCCCTGCACCTGGGCCATCTGTTCCACCAGACGGTAAATGTACTCTCCTTCTCTCCCGGAATCGGTGCACACATAAATAGTGTCCACATCCGGCCGGTTCAACAGCCCGCTGACAATTTCATACTGTTCCTTTACTGCCGGTATCACCTCATACTGGAATTCGGCAGGCAAAAAAGGCAGAGTATCCAGACTCCACCTTTTATATTTCACATCATATTTTTCCGGATAGCTCATTGTGACCAGATGTCCCACGCACCAGGTGACAACCGCGTCCTCTGACTCCAGATATCCGTTGCGCCTCGTGCCGTTGATTTTCAGAGCCTTTGCAAATTCCTGGGCTACGCTGGGCTTTTCTGCTATGTATAATGACTTTGCCATGATAGTGTTTTGTACCTGTTTTTTACAAATGTTATTTTGGGGTTTCATGGCTTCCATCATATCAAATTGGAGATTGTATGTCAATGAATTCTAAAATTTTGATTTTCCATTGTTTTTATAATTGTTTTTTTGTATACTTTAGATATAGGAGGTTCATTGGAGGTGATTACCATGGGCAAATTAAAAGTTTATTTGGATACTTCTGTTATCAGCCATTTACTTCAAGAAGATGTTCCCGGAAAAATGGCAGATACTAGACAACTATGGGAAATGTTTTGCTCCAATCGGTATGATGTATATCTTTCTACGGTAACACTTGAAGAATTGAAAGGCTGTTCAGAGCCAAAACAAAGTCTACTTTTTGACTATTTAGGACAAATAGATTACACACTTATTCAAATTAGTGATAATATTGTGGAAATTGC
>CANSYV010000160.1 GCA_947651335.1 uncultured Lachnospiraceae bacterium | reverse complement strand
AGCGGTTACAGCAGGAGCAGAAAAAATATACGATGGAAGGCCGTGTGTTTGGGGAGTTCAAAACCATGAAAAAAGATCTGCTGGCTCTGGGGTTCGTCATACTATTGATCGTATGGATCGCCAAGGGAACCAAGATACAGTCCGTAGAAGAATATTACGAGACACACATTGACGAAATCACAGAGGATTCCCAGACCGTGTGGATGACCATCCGCTGCGACACTGTCTTAGACAACTGGGATGCCCTGGATGCTTCCCTGCGGGATGGGCGGTACATCCCCGAAGACGGGGTGGTCCTGCCCAAGACCCAGTACGTGCTGCGTCCCGGGGACAGCGCGTTCGACCTGCTAAACCGCGCCGTGCGCCATAATAAGATCCACATGGAATACCAGGGAGCGGACAAGAACTTGTATAATAGTGTCTACATCCAGGGAATCAACCATCTCTATGAATTTTCCTGCGGCCCGTTAAGCGGATGGGTCTACAAAGTCAACGGAAAAGCCCCCAGCCGGGGCTGCAGCCGCTATGAACTTATGGACGGGGACCAGGTGGAGTGGCTGTACACCTGTGACCTGGGAAGGGACGTGGGGGCAGACTCCATAACCGGGAGAGAAAAGGAGGATCCATGAAAGCATTTGCCGCATACCACCCCATTGTATTATTTTTCTACTATATTGCCGTGCTCATTTTCGCCATGATTACCATGCATCCGGTGCTGCTTGCCGCGTCCACGGCAGGGGCAGTCCTGCTCTTTATCTGCATGTACGCCCGCCGGCCGAAGGTCATCGCCAAAAACCTGCTGTACTATCTGTTTTTGTTCCTGCTGCTGTCCGCGGTGAATCCCCTGTTCTCCCATGACGGGGAGAGAATCCTGTTCTTCATGAACGGCAATGCGGTGACCCTGGAAGCCATTATCTACGGCGCGGCCATCGCCCTGCTGATGATCTCCGTCATGTTCTGGTGCAAATGCTATAACGAAGTGATGACCTCGGACAAATTCCTATATCTCTTTGGGAAAGCCATTCCCAAGCTGTCACTGATTTTGTCCATGGCCCTGCGGTTTCTGCCCCTGTTCAAGAGCCAGATCGGAAAGATTCATCAGGCACAGAAGACCATGGGCCTGTACACTGGGGACAGCTTCGTGGAGAAAATCAGAAGCAGCTTCCGGGTATTCGGCGCTATTCTCACCTGGTCACTGGAAAATGCCGTGGACACGGCAGATTCCATGAAAGCCCGGGGATACGGCATGAAAGGGCGCACCAATTTTTCTGTGTTCACCTTCCGCCTGCGGGACGGGATTTTGCTGGCGGTGATACTGGCCCTTTCCGGGTTTCTGGCAGTAGGAATCCGCGGGGGAGCCTTTTGGTTTCAGTATTATCCCTATATCGCCGGGGCGTACACAGGGAACTTACAAATCTTCTATGACATTGCGGCGTTTCTTCTGATGATGCTGCCGGCAGCCATAGAGGTAAAGGAGAATGTGAAATGGAAATTGTTAAAATCGAAAATCTAAGCTTTACCTATCCGGAGCGGCAGCAAAAGGCCCTGGATCAGGTGAATCTAAAGATTCAGGCCGGGGAATTCGTGGTCATCTGCGGAGAATCCGGCTGCGGGAAAACCACGCTGCTGCGCATGCTGAAAAGGGAGATGGCCCCCCACGGAGAAAAGTCCGGGGAGATTACCTACTGTCAGACCCGTCTGGAAGATCTGGATGAGCGCACAGCCGCCGGGGAGATCGGATTTGTCATGCAGAACCCGGAGCACCAGATCGTCACAGACAAGGTATGGCACGAGCTGTCCTTCGGGCTGGAGAATCTGGGGGTTCCCACCCAGGTGATACGAAGAAGGGTGGGAGAGATGTCCTGCTTCTTCGGCATCCATCCTTGGTTCAAGAAGAAGACAACAGAGCTGTCCGGGGGGCAGAAGCAGCTGCTGAACCTGGCCGCAGTCATGGTCATGAACCCCAAGCTCCTCATTCTGGATGAGCCTGCCTCCCAGCTGGACCCCATCGCGGCCTCCGACTTCATCCGCACCCTGCAGAAGCTGAACATGGAGCTGGGGCTGACCATCGTCCTGGTGGAGCACCGGCTGGAGGATGTATTTCCCCTGGCCGACAAGGCAGTCATCATGGAAAAAGGCCGCGTCCTGTACGCAGGCCCGCCCCAGCAGGCGGGACAGGCATTGAAGAACATCGACAGCCGCCACAACATGCTCCTGGGACTGCCCAGCGCCGTGCGGATATACAACGGGCTTTCGGTGGAGGACACCTGCCCCCTTACAGTGAAAGAAGGAAGGGACTTCCTGGACCGGCACTTCGACAATCACACCTGCGCGGCGATGGAATCCCCCAGGCGCCACAAGGACACCGGAGAATACGCCATAGAGGCGAAGAATCTCTGGTTCCGCTATGAGCGCGACCTGCCGGACATCATAGAAGGTCTGGACTTAAAAGTGAGAAAAGGGGAATTCCTAAGCATACTGGGGGGAAACGGATCCGGGAAGACCACCCTTTTAAGCATCCTGGCCGGACAGAAGAAGGCCTACCAGGGACGGCTGTCCATCTGGGGGAAAAAAATCAAGACCTACAAAAACAATGAGCTGTACAAACACAACCTGGCCCTGCTCCCCCAGAACCCCCAGCAGCTGTTCTTAAAATCCACCGTACAGTCAGACTACGTGGAAATCTGCAGAGTCATGGGCTATTCAAAGGAAGAGACAAAAGAGCACATCGAAAAGTCCCTGAGCCTTCTGGGCATCGCCCATCTGGCAGGGCAGCATCCCTATGACCTAAGCGGAGGCGAGCAGCAAAAAGCGGCCCTGGGGAAAATCCTGCTGTTAAAGCCCTCCATCCTGCTCATGGACGAGCCCACCAAGGGAATCGACGCCTGCTCCAAGCACAACCTGACCCGGATTCTGAAAGACCTGAAAGACCAGGGCCTGACCATACTGATGGTCACCCACGACGTGGAGTTCGCGGCAGAGAACTCAGACCGGTGCGGCATGATCTTCGACCACCAGCTGCTGTCTGTGGATGTGCCGGAGGTATTCTTCTCCGATAACAATTTCTACACCACCGCCGCCAACCGCATCGCCAGGCACATGTACAAAAACGCCATCACCTGCCAGGACGTGATCACCATGTGTACAAGAAACGGAGGCTGCCCATGAACACCGTAAAAAAAGCCATCCGCATCCTGCTGCTCCTGGGGGGAATCCCTCTGTTAATCCTGCTGGGTGCCACCGCCTGGAACGACCGGCGCTACCAGCTGGTCACCATGGGCATCGCCGTGCTGTCGGTGATCCCCTTCTTCCTCACCTTCGAGAGACGGGAAGCCAACACCAGAAAGCTGGTACTCGTGGCAGTGCTCACCGCCATCTCCGTGGCAGGACGCTTCATCTTCGGCCCGGTGCCCTTCTTCAAGCCTGTGACGGCAGTGACCATACTCACCGCCATATACTTCGGTCCGGAAGCCGGATTCCTCACAGGCTCCTTCTCCGCGGTGGTATCCAACATGTTCTTCGGCCAGGGCCCGTGGACCCCCTTCCAGATGTTCTCCTGGGGGATGATCGGATTTCTGGCAGGCGTACTCAACCACAGAGGATGGATGAAACAAAGGCCCATGCTGCTCACATACGGCGTGCTGTCCGGGATCATGTACTCCTTCGTGATGGACGTGTGGACTGTCTTAAACTACGATGGAAGTTTTGGAACAGCAGGCTACCTGGCCGCACTGGCCTCCGCCGTTCCGGTAACCGCCGTATACTGCGTCTCTAATGTAGTATTCCTTCTGGCGCTGGAAAAACCGGTGGGGGAGCGGCTGATGCGGATGAAAAAGAAATATGGAATATAAACCGGCGGTCTCTTAAAAAATTCCTTGACAGCCAATACCTGATTGTTGTATAATACGGCTGAACAAAGATACTCTTTACGTTATACGTAAACAGAGTATCTACAATGAATAGTGCCGAGAATGACGGCCAGAATATCATTCGATTGTTAGTTATATGTGATATCCGAGGATGACGGAATCTAAATGTAGAATATCATCCAACTGTCAGTTATCTATAATCTCCGAGGATGACGGGATTTAAAAATAGAATATCATCCGATTGTAATAGCCCGAAAGGGCTATTTTTTTAGGAGAAAACTATGAAATTAGTGAAAGTGCAAAAGAATTTTTTTAACAGAGCAATAAGTTTGAAAGCCGACCCTAATGATCAACTACTACATAATGAGGCAGGAAGACCCTGTGTGCTAATAATGAAATTAAAGTATAAGGGAAAATATAGAGATTTTGTTGTACCAATGAAATCTAATATTTCTCCCAAAATAGATAAAGAAACATATTTTGCGCTTCCACCCAATAAAAGAACAAGAGCAGGTAATTACCATGGAATATATTATATAAAGTTATTTCCAATTAACAAAATATATATTCAGCCATATTTAATTTCGGGAAACAAATACATGAAAAATATACAGAAAATCATTGATAAGCCAGAAAATAAGAAGAAAATTATAGATTCTTGCCAAAATTATCTTATACAATATGAAGCAGGTAACAGGAACTACTATACTCCTGATATAGACTTAATTATTGATAAAGTGTTGTAATTTACCTATTTATAGCAATCTATAAAGTTGCCTTTCTTAATCAAATAATTTGACATTCTGGTGTAAAGATTTGTGGCTATATATACAGCGATTAATTTTTA
>CANSYV010000159.1 GCA_947651335.1 uncultured Lachnospiraceae bacterium | reverse complement strand
TCATATCCTGTATATCGGCCTTCATATTTCTGATATCAGTCTTCATATCCTGCATTTCGGCTTTCATGTTTTTGATGTCAGCCTTCATCCCCTGCATTTCTTCTAAAATGAGGTCAAGTTTTTCATCAATGGTCATAGTAACATACCTCCTATGTGCATGGCAGGCATTCACGAAAACATCTTAAAATATGTAAAAATATGAAAGAGGTTTTCTAAGAATGCTTTGGACGAGTATTTATCATGGACAGATTATATCACAGGAAATGAAAAAAGTCACGGTCTATTTGAGAATAAATTTATATTTAATATATATTAAATGATTATTACAATGTTATATTTTGCATAAACGGATGAAGACAGGCATGTGCCGCTGCATAGGAAGCGGTGATTAAGAAACTGTATACAAAAACCGCCACTGCATCTGCAATGACGGTTTATCATAATCATTTAGTCCTGAATATACGGCATAATAGCCATATGACGGGCGCGTTTGATGGCTACTGTCAGAGCTCTCTGATGTTTTGCGCAGTTGCCGGTGATTCTTCTGGGAAGAATTTTTCCGCGCTCGGATACGTATCTCTTTAATTTATTGGCATCTTTATAGCTGATGCCGTTATTTTCTCTGCCACAGAACACACAAACTTTTCTTCTTCTGCGGCCGCCTCTCTTTTTATAGGGAGAATCGGATCTGTTTCCTCTATCGTAAGCCATTGCTTATACCTCCTTTAACTAAATGGCAGCTCTTCGTCTATCCCATCGGGAATATTCATAAAACCGTCTGCGGATGCGGCACTGGGTGTGGGCATCTCGGCAGGCTGCTGCATCTGCGGAACATTTTCCGCCATATACTGCTGATTGGCTGCCCTGCTCTCTGCAAATTCCTGTTCTTCTACTACTACTTCTGTGGTATATACTTTCTGCCCTTCACGGTTGGTGTAACTTCCGGTCTGGATTCTTCCGCATACAGTGATGCGGATTCCTTTATGAAAGTATCTCTCGGCAAACTCAGCTGTTTTCCCAAAAGATACGCAGTTGATAAAATCTGCGGTGGCTTCCTCTCTCCGAAAGCGGCGGTCCACTGCCAGGGTATATCTGGCGATTGCCAGCGCGTTTTCTCCGGCAGAGTACCTTACCTCAGGATCTCTGGTCAGGCGTCCCATGAGTATTACTTTATTCATATTATACCTCGTTCATGATCTGCAATTTGGAATCGGCGTTTTTACAGTGGTGCTTTTTCTTCTTCTGCAGACTCGTCAGAACCGGCGGCATCCTCAGCTTCCGGCTCAACAACCGGTGCCTCGTCTGTATCATTGACGATCAGGTATCTGAGAACATTATCCATGATATGCATATGGCTTTCCAATTCAACAGGGCAGGCAGGTTCTGCTTCGAAATGGATGAAGTAATAATATCCTTCACGCATTTTCTGGATTTCATAAGCAAGTCTCTTCTTACCCCATTCTTCTACGTTTGTAATTACCCCGTTATAGCGGGTGATGTAGCCTTTTGCCTTTTCCAAAGCGGCCTGGCGTACTTCGTCTTCTACTTTGGCATTCAGCACCAATGCTAATTCATACTTGTTCATTTCTTTCCTCCTTTTGGTCTTCTGGCCCCTTCTGTCTGACTGGTGGAAGGAGCAAGGATTCATTTTGCCGGATGTATAGTCTGTCCGCAAAACGAATATTCACGAGTTCCTATTCTATCATACTGAGTTGATTTTGTAAAGAGGGATAGACTTTATTTTACAAAATTTCCAGTTGCCTGCACATACTCTTCACAGTAAACCGATAAACCAGGAAATAGATTCCGGCAAATATGAGCAGCAGGCCAAAACACGCGGCCATCCCGGCGGCTTCATCTGTGGTGAATTTTCCGTCATTGGCTGTCAGAATCATAAAATACAGAAAATACATGATGCCCATTCCCATCAGGCCGGGAAATTGAAAGACAGGTCCCGCCTGGTTTTTGATTTCCTTTTTCAGAAATGCCGGGGACGCGCCCAGGCGTTTCAGGTCTTCGAAGACGCTGCGGTTGTTCAGGGCAATGGTAAGGCAGCGGGTGTATCCGATGACCATAGCCGCCAGGGAACAGATAATGGCGATAAATAAGAACATCATCAGGAACACGGCAAAGTTTTTCACAAAGTCGCTGCGGTCCAGAATCCGGCTTTTGGGCATATAAGCCCAGTAAGTGCGGAAGTCTGTGGTATCAGGGCGGTCATAGCTGAGTCTGCTCATCTGGTCTGTGTCTCCCCAATAAGTTTCTCCCCGTTCATTGAGATAGATTTTATAGACTCTGTCATAAGTGTCGGGGTATTCGCATTCCGGGCCGAAGGAGGATACCAGGGTATGGTAAAAGTCCTGGGCAAATGCATAATTGTCTGTGCCGTCTGCGTTGAAACATGCGCAGCGCCCCATCCATTGGGCTGAGAGCTCTCTGGCAATCTGGCTGTAGTCTTGGTCATTCAGAATATAATAGCCAATCCGGCCAGACAGCAGTCCGTAGTGGGCGAATCCGGCAAAACTTACAGGCAGTGACTGTCGGGTGTCCATATTGGTGAGTTTTGACGCTCCTCTATTTATATAGTAGGTTCCCGTTTCCTCGTCATTGGAAATGGCATAATAAGAACCTTTTTCCACAGAGATTTTCTCCCCTGTGAGGGTTTCGTAATCTGTTTCGGAGAAAAATTTTCCTTCTTCCAGAAGTTCTATATATTCTATATGGAAGGCATTGCCTTCATCTTCTATCTGTGTGGTGCCGTCCATGCCAAGGGAGAGATAGGGCACTTCCCGGAAATCCTTGATTGCCATGCCGTGCTCCCGGGCCATGGCGGACAGTTCTTTCTCACCGGGTATGTGCTGGTCCTGGCGGTAGTGATAGAAATAGTCAAAAGGCCGGGAGGCAGTTTCCAGCACAGAACGCACGCCCAGAGTGGGCAGATAAAACATGGCAAAAGAGCCTCCGGCGATTAACACGGTACTCACAAGCAGGTTGTTCACTGTCTGCTTACCCTGGAATTTCATCATACTTCTTGAGATGAGGTTTTTGTAAGGATTTTTTTTGTGTATGTGCCAGCCGTGGGTGACTGTGTGCAGCATAATCAGGTAAAGGCCGGCGAAAACCGGGGCGTATAGCAGATTCAGCAGGGCATTGGGATAGGCATGGAAAAGCCTCATATATACACCGGGGGCCGAGTAACCCATGACGGCCCCTGCCAATACCAGGACAAATCCCAGGGGACCGCACCATCTGCCCAGCTGTTTTACCGGCTCGTTCCTGTGTTCTTCCCGCACCACGTCCATAATATTGGTACGTTTCAGATAGCGGAAGGCATTGATGCAGGAACATGCCACCACCAAAACGAAGAAGGCGGCGGACAGGTACAGGAAGCGAAAGTCCAGCCGCAGTGTCATCTCTTCGCTGTCCACCAGAAACAGCCGGAAGCCGTTCCACAGGAGCCAGACAAAGGGGATGCCTGCGAAAATGCCCAGAAGGGAGGAGGTGCCGCTTAACATAAGCACTTCCCGAAACAGGCCCGGGGCAAGGCGCTTCCTGGAGGCGCCCAGAGCCATGAGAGTTCCCAGCTGTTTTGATTTCTTTCGGAAAAACAGGCAGGAGGCGTACACGGTAAATACCGTGCAGCCAAACAGGGCCAGCACAAAAACGGCTGTCATCTGCTTTCTGCTGTCCCCGCCTTCGGGCAGCACCAGCAGGACTGTGGGGGATAGTATCATGGCGGAGTAGGCGGTGATAATCATTAAGGATACAAAATTGCAGAACAGGTAGAGGGCTGCCTGTTTTTGATCTGCCTTCCGCAGCTTTTTTTCTAACAGTTTCATTGTCATCATATGAAAATTCCTCCCGATTTTTCAAAACATAGGTTAAACGGTTTCGCAGCTCATCTGTTTGATGGCTGCAAGGAGCCGGTCCTGAAAGGCACTCTGGCTTTCTTCTTTTTTCAGATTGTCGTATACCCGGCCGTCTTTCAGAAGGATTACCCGGTCGCAGAAAGAGGCGGCGAAGCTGTCATGGGTCACCATAAAAATCGAGGCGCCCAGCTGGTCTCTGGCATTTTCAAAGGATTCAATTACCGTGCGGCTTGACTTGCTGTCCAGGTTCCCGGTGGGCTCGTCTGCCAAAAGCAGCAGGGGCTGGTTGATTAAACTTCTGGCCACAGCCGTGCGCTGGCGCTCTCCCCCGGACACATCGGCTGGATATTTGTCTGAAATATGTTCAATGCCGAAAAGGGCCAAGAGCTGGTCAGTAAGTTTTTCGGCATCTCTGCCTGTTTTTCCCCGGATGATTCTGGGAACGAGAATGTTTTCTCTTATGGTGAGGCCGTCAAGGAGCATAAAATCCTGGAACACGAACCCCAGTTTTTCATTGCGCACTTTGGCCAGTTCATCTTCGTTTAAGCCTTTCAGCTGCCGGCTGCCCAGTGTGATGGTGCCCTCGTCAAAGGGGATGTAGCAGGAAATGCAGTTGAGCAGGGTGCTTTTCCCGGAGCCGGAAGGCCCCATGACAGCTGTAAATTCCTGGTCTGCAACAGATAAGTCAATGCCCTTTAACACGGGATAAGATTTGTTTCCTGATTGATAAGATTTGTGAAGATTTTTTACATATAACATGGGAATACCTCCTTGTTGTGATTCTGTCATTTGATGGGGGGAATCATTGGATTGTTCAAACGGCTGATGAAATTTGTCTTAAAGGATTACTGGGCGGCA
>CANSYV010000158.1 GCA_947651335.1 uncultured Lachnospiraceae bacterium | reverse complement strand
CATCATAAGATATGTATTTTCCTGAACAGCAAAATACATATCTTATGATGAGTAATCCCCCCGCACTGCAGACGGAGGATTACTCATTGACAAACCTCTTTTTTCAAAGCAATAATAAAAAATGGCATTACCGAGCAGACAGCACTTTTCACAAAGTTCACTGCCTGCCGCAGTTCTCTTTTCGTCTTATCCATCTGCACAAAACAGACAATCTGTTCCTGAAAAGATTTCCACCAGTGTTTCCAGAACTGAAAATCTGACCATTTGCCGGGAATCATAGTCTCGGGAATTTTAATATTTCTGAACAAAAGGTATGCCATTGCCGCCAGCATGACCCACCAAAGAATTTTTCCCGCCGCCCACACTGGATAATCCTTTTTTAATCTTTTCAAAAATCCAGCTGCCAGCGCCCCGGGATACAAAAGAAGGAGCCACTGGGCAATTTCGGCAAGAAATCCAGAGCTCATTATTTTTCCCCTCAGGCCATAACTCATCAAAAACCCTTTCACGCGGGATGCCGATGTCATTCCCAATGCGACGCGGTCAGTTGTCTCTTTTGTTTCCGGCCGCATTACCAGCAGGGAAGTCTCATCTTTTAATACCCCCCGGACCGTAAGCCGCCTCTGTCCGCAGACAATTTCGTTTCCGGCCGCCTCTGTACTGCCAAAAAGCTCCCAGGCTGTGTCTTCTGCCAGATAGCACCCCTGCCGGTCATCTTCCTGAAGAACGGCAGACGATTGGACGAGGACTTCCAGACTGCCCCGTACTTTCCACACTGTCACGTCACAAGTCCGGTTCAGCGATAGATTTTCTGCTGTCTGTCCCTCCTCTTTTTTCCAGAAGGCGCAGGATGAAGGGAAATCTTTTTCCTGCCTGTCTTTTTCCCAGATTTCCATCACCCGCTCATAATCTTCCTCTGTCTGGCTGCTGTTCTCTCCGCAGACAATATGCCAGACAGCGGGAGCTTCTTTCAGCAGAGAATAATAGAAAACGCCAAAAGCATAGAAAATAAATCCTGCCAGTGTCATGGCCAGGCAGCCAAGTCTGCGCTTTTGGCATTTCAGCCCCCTCATGGCCCTTCCAGCCGCACCGGACTGCCCTCGTCGATGGCTTTGCTGGAATCCTGAATCACTTTTTCGTCCCCTGCCAGACTCCCGTCTGCTAAGGCCGCATACTGTTCGTTCTGCTCTTGAACGGTCACACTGAGCTTCATGGCCGTCAGCTGTCTGCCCAAAACTGTCTCCTTCTCACCCAGCACATAGACAAATTTCATACCATTGGCTTCATGAAGCGCTTGAAGAGGTATACAGGTGCTGTAAGTTTTCGATTTCTTTTCTGCTGTCATCTCAGCGCTGTCACCGATTTCCAGCAGGTCTGCCGGAAGATATACGCATATTTCCAGAAGCGACGGGTCTTCCGCACTGACTTCAATAGAATGAATCTTCAGATTCTCCTCTTTCTTTTTCTTCAGCTCGCTGGACACTGTCACCGGCATGTCTTTTTCCAGATATTTTTCCTCCTCTTTGCCCACCTGGACAATCAGCCTGCACCCAGAAGACAAATCAGCCAGCAGAACCGGAGCGGTTTCTGTGGTCCACTCTCCCGGCGCCGCATTTAACTTTATCACAGTTCCCTTTATGGGGGACACGATTTTCCCCTCTTTTTTCCGGAGTTTTTCCAGTTTTCTAAGCTGTGTCTCCTTTTCTTTCATGTCAGCTTCCCTCATTCTGGCCGTATTGTCAGCCGGCTCCTCAGCCTGAGCGTCTTCCCAGGCTCTCTGAGCATTCAAAAGCTCCTCCTGGCGGGCCAAAAGGGCATCGTCATAAGCCGCCTGTGCTGACTTTACTGCCTCTGCCAGTCCCTGTTCCTGGTCTTGCGTCCCGCCGCTTTCCTCCGGGATTTCCTGACGGCTGTCCCGGTCTGCATAGTATTGGTTAAGCCTGTGGATGGCCTCATTCAATTCATCCGCCGCCCGGGCAGCAGCCTGATCGCCTTTTTCCGTCGCTGCCGCGTAATCTTCCTGTGCCCGCGACAACAGCAGGTTTTTCTTTTCCTCCTGGATTCTCCGGGCCGATTCCAGGTCCTCAATCTCCCATTTTATCTTCTCTATTTCACGTCTGGCCGAAGAAATCTTATGGTCCAGTGCTCTCACATCCAGCTGAAGCAGAACATGGCCAGGCTCCACCCTGTCCCCCTCCTGGACTGATATACGGGAAATCTTGTGCCCGGCCTCCACCTGCACTGCCTGTACCCGGTTCTCTGCCACTTTGCCTGCCGCGGCCACTGTGTGAGACAGTGCTGCCCTCTGGGGCGAAGCCGTCTGCACCACTGCCGTGGTCATAGAGGCGGATGACCTGGACAAGATGGTACAGGCCAGCATAAATGCCAGGAATTGCCCCAGCAGTTTTAACATTTTTTCTTTTCCCATGACTACTCCTTTACTGCAGCCGCCATGATTCCTTTTTCCAGATAATCCTGCCCGGCCAAGAATACAAGAACTGCCGGAATCAGCGCAATCACCGAAGCGGCAAAAGCTGCCTGGGCATCCTCCAGGCCAATATTGGGAAGATACAGGGACAGTGGCCACAGTTGCTTGCTTTTCAGAAACGTCATGGGCTGTTCCAGCAGACTCCAATATTCCAGAAAACTCAGAACCAACGCGGAAAGAATCCCCGTGGAGCCTCCCGGCAGCCCGATATGCCAGAACACCTGCCACTGGGACGCCCCGTCCAGCCTGGCCGCCTCCACCAGAGCCTGAGGCACCTGGTGAAAAAAACGATACATAATAAAAACCGGGAACGGGGAGAAGATACACAACAGTACAATCCCCCTGTGTGTATCCAGCATATGAAGCCAATCTAAGAGCAGATAATCCGACAACATAAACACCTGGAAAGGCATCATCATCAGCAGAATATAAAAAGTAAACAATATTTTCCGAAAGGGAAAGGTGCCCTTGGCAAATCCCCATGCCGCCAGAATCCCGAACAGAAACTGCCCTGCCAGAATCCCAGCCGTCAATTTTACAGAATTCCAGAACATGACAAAAAATTCCGGAGAGTCCAGCAGAATCTCCACGTAAGACTGGCAGGTGGGATACCTGGGCAGCCAGGGAAAATGGGCGTACCCGTCTGCATCTGCCATCACAGAGAGCAGGCATTCCTGAATCTCCCCTTTTCCCATCAGCGACCCTGCAGCCAGGAAGCAAAAGGGATAGACGCAGACAAACACCAAAGCCGCCAGGGGAATCATCTTCAACTTTTTCCACACAGTTCAAACCTCACTAATTTCCCAGTGTATTCAATCCCACGCACGTTTCAGAAGCAGTACCATCATAAAAATCACCCCGGCCTGCACCACCGCCCCTGCAGCCATTTTATCCATAGATAAATCCCGATACCAGTTATTAAAAAGGTGCTGGAGCAGATACATGCTTTCATGGGGACAATCTCCCGCCGCCAGATAGGCTTCCCGGAATACCTTAAAGGAATTCAAAACAGACAGCACAGAGATGGTGAACAGGGAAGGCAGCAGATTGGGCAGGGTAATATACCGGAAGCACTGCCACCTGCCTGCCCCGTCTGCCTGTGCCGCTTCATACAGGCTTATGGGTATCCCGGACAGCCCCGCCAGCCACAGCACCATATCATATCCCAGATTCTTCCATAGATAACTGAAAACAAGAATCCAAAACGCCCAGGGAGTATTCATCCAGTCCGCCCCCGGCAGATGAAACAGATGCATCAGCCCGCCCAGCAGCCCATTTTCATGAAACAGAACTTTCCACAAAAGAACCACCGATGCCGCCGGGACAGCCATAGGAAACAAAATGCAGCTTTTCAACAGCCTCACATGGCGCTCCAGGCCGTAAAGTGCCAATGCGGCAGCCAGGGAAAGTGCCAGCAGCAAAGGGATACAGACCGCCTCAAAACGCAGGGTATTTCCCGCAGCCGTCTGAAACGCTGTGTTGGAAAAAACCATGCGGTAATTAGAAAGCCCTGCCCAGGTTCCACTGGCCGCTTTCATAAAAGAACGGCGCACCACATCGAAAAAAGGGACTGCTATAAAAAGCAAAACGCCCAGAAGACTTGGGAGGACAAATCCAAATCCGCAGCCCCTGTATTTCTTTTTCAAATGGCTCCTCCTCACTCAGCCAGATAAAGACGAATCTTCTCTGAGACCTTATCCACTGCTTCCGCCGGGGTCAGATTGCCCTGTACACAGCCATCCGCCTGCTCCAGAACCGCGTTTCTCAGAATTTCATTGGCCACAGCCGGTGTATCGGCCTCTTTCACATACGCCGTAAATTCCTCAACTGTCTTGGAATCCAGCTTTTTCACATGCATCTCCATATAGCTGTCCGGGTCATTTGACATGCTGGTACCAAAAGTGGCTTCCTCCATACCTTCTGCAGACGACTCCAGAGCCTTTTGATGAACGGGAAGGCCCATCCCCATGGAAGCCTTCTGCGCTTCTTCTGTCAAAAGAAACGCCAGGAATTTTTCTGCCTCCTGTTTCGCCCCGCTCTGGCTGTTGATTCCCATAATAGACCTTGGCACATAGACATGGGTGCTCTGGCCTGCCAGGGGCTTGTACGAAATCCCCTCTTTTTCCTCTGTGGTTGTATGAATCATAGCCAGGTCCGTCACAGACAGAATATTTCCAAAATTCAGCATGGTTCTATCATTGTAGAGCTCCATATTTCCTCCGCCCACAGAGGAAAAAGAGGGGATTTCGTACAAGC
>CANSYV010000157.1 GCA_947651335.1 uncultured Lachnospiraceae bacterium | reverse complement strand
CATCCCGTCATATAAACCGTTGTTTCTAAACGGCTAATTAGATTATACTATATTCTATGTGAATTTACAAGAAGCATACGCGGTAAATTTTGTTAGAATTTTAATCCACTTTTAATCTGCCTGTAAATTTCCCGTATAGAGCTGATAATACCTGCCCTTTTGGTCAATTAATTCCTGGTGGGTTCCCCGCTCGATGATCCTGCCCTGCTCCAGCACCATAATGCAGTCCGCGTTTTTTACTGTTGACAGCCTGTGGGCAATGACAAATGTGGTACGCCCCTGCATCAGCTTATCCATGCCGTCCTGGACAATCCTCTCTGTCCGGGTATCAATGGAGCTGGTGGCCTCATCCAAAATCAATACAGGCGGGTCTGCAATGGCTGCCCGGGCGATAGCCAGAAGCTGCCTCTGTCCCTGGCTTAAATTCGCCCCGTCACCGGTGAGCAGTGTGTCATACCCCTTGGGCAGCCTCCGGATAAAACCGTCCGCATTTGCCAGCCTGGCCGCCGCGATTACTTCCTCATCAGAAGCGTCCAGTTTGCCATACCGGATATTATCCGCCACTGTCCCGGTGAACAGATGGGTATCCTGCAGCACCATTCCCAGGGAACGGCGCAGATCATCTTTTTTAATCTTATTTACATTGATGCCGTCATACCGGATCTTCCCGTCCTGGATATCATAAAACCGGTTGATCAGATTGGTAATAGTGGTCTTCCCTGCACCGGTAGAACCCACAAACGCAATTTTCTGTCCCGGCTTGGCATACAATTTTACATCGTGAAGCACGATTTTTCTGTCATCGTAACCGAAGTCCACCCCGTCAAATACCACATCGCCTTTGACTTCCACATAGTCCACAGACCTGTCCGCCTGATGAGTATGTTTCCAGGCCCACCGTCCGGTGCGCTCCTGGGTTTCAACCAGATGTCCGTTTTCCTCCCTGACATTCACCAGCACCACATATCCCTGGTCAGCCTCCGGCGCCTCATCCATCAGCGCGAACATCCGCTGTGCGCCTGCCATGGCCATGACAATAGCGTTAAACTGCTGGCTCACCTGATTGATGGGCATATTAAAACTCCTGTTAAAAGCCAGAAAACTGGCCAGCCCGCCCAATGTGAACCCGCCCACACCATGTAATGCCAGCACACTGCCGGCAATGGCGCAGACTACATAACTGATATTCCCCATCTGCATGCTCACCGGCCCCAGCATATTGGCAAAGGCGTGGGCTTTGTTGGCGCTGTCGAAAAGCTGGTTGTTAATCCTGCGGAAGTTTTCTATGTTTTCCTTTTCATGGCAGAAAACTTTTACTACCTTCTGGCCATTCATCATCTCCTCAATAAATCCATTGACAGCGCCCAGATCTTTTTGCTGTCTGGCAAAAAAAGTCCCGCTGGTGCCCACAAGCTTCTTGGTCACAAACAGCATCACAGACACCATCACCAGTGTGATCAAAGTCAGAGGAACGTTCAGAATCAACATGCTGATCAAAACACTGACAATGGTAATCATGCTGTTGAACACCTGGGGCATACTCTGGCTGATCATCTGACGCAGGGTGTCCGCGTCATTGGTATATACAGACATCAAATCCCCGTGGGCGTGGGTATCAAAATACGAAATGGGAAGCCGCTGCATATGGGTAAACAAGTCGTCCCGGAACCTGCGCAGAGTCCCCTGGGTCACATTAATCAGAATCCGGTTATACGCAAATGTGGCCGCCACTCCCACCCCGTACAGCCCGGCAACCCGGGCCACTGCAGCCGATAAAGGCGTAAAATCCGGCGATTGGGCCAGCAGCATAGGTGTAATATACTCGTCAATCAGGTTCCGCATAAACAGAGTCCCCTGTACATTGGCCAGGACACTGATAAAAATCAGAACAGCCACAATAATATAATGAATCAGATAATTCCGGAGAATATATTTCATCAGCCGCAGAAAAACTTTTCCCGGATTTTCCACACGGGCAGCTCCTTTGGCTCGGACACGCGCCGATATCCCTTTTGGTCCTGCCATTAGTCCTCACCTGCCTTTTCATCAAAATCTCCGCCGCCGCTGGTCTGAGATTCATATACTTCCCGGTAAATCTCATCATCTTTTAGCAGCTGCTCATGGGTTCCGAATCCATGAACACGTCCGTCTTCCATCACCACTATCCGGTCTGCGCTTTCCACACTGGAAATGCGCTGGGCAATGATAATCTTCGTGGTTCCCGGGATCTCCCGGGCAAATGCCTGGCGGATCTTCCCGTCTGTGGCCGTGTCAACTGCGCTGGTGCTGTCATCCAGAATCAGGATTTTCGGTTTCTTCAGCAGAGCCCTGGCGATACAAAGGCGCTGTTTCTGGCCTCCTGATACATTGGCTCCGCCCTGCTCAATGTATGTATGATAACCGTCGGGCATTTTCTCAATAAATTCGTCTGCACAGGCAAGATGGCATGCATGTCTGCACTCTTCTTCTGTGGCGTCAGGATTTCCCCACCGAAGATTTTCCAGTATGGTGCCGGAAAACAGCACATTTTTCTGCAGCACCACGGCCACCTGATTGCGCAGGGCTTCCATATCATACTCCCGCACATCCCGTCCGCCTACCAGTACACGTCCCGCTGTCACATCATAGAGGCGGCTGATTAGATTTACCAGACTGGTCTTGGCGCTTCCCGTCCCGCCGATCACTCCGATGGTTTCGCCGGAGCGGATGCTCAGATTCACATTCTGAAGCACCGGTTTCCCGCTCTCCTGGTAATAGGCAAAGTCCACATTCTGAAATTCTATACTGCCGTTTTCCGCCTGATACACAGGCTGGGCAGGATTTGCCAGGTCACTGGTTTCATCCAAAACTTCCGCAATCCGCCGGGCGCTGGCCATGCTCATGGTAATCATCACAAATACCATGGACAGCATCATCAGGCTCATGAGAATATTCATACAGTATGTGAGCAGACTCATCAATTCTCCTGTAGTCAGAGAACCGCCCACAATCATCTTCGCCCCCAGCCAGCTGATGAGAAGGATACACGTATAAACGGTAATCTGCATCAGCGGAGCGTTGAAAACCAGATTGCACTCAGCCTTGATAAAGATATCATAGATATTTTTGCTGGCCTGCTTAAATTTGCTGGTCTCGTGGTCCTCCCGCACGTATGCCTTTACCACCCGGATAGCAGAGACATTCTCCTGGACAGACGCATTCATATCGTCATACTTGGGAAATGCCTGCTGGAAATATTTCATTGCCGATGTCATAATCAGAAACAGCAAAATTCCCAGAATCACCACTGCTGCCAGATAAATTGCAGCCAGGCGGGCATTGATCACAAAAGCCATGGCCATGGCGCAGATCATGCTGAACGGAGCTCTGAAACACATGCGCAGAATCATCTGATACGCATTCTGAATATTCGTCACATCTGTGGTCAGCCTGGTAACCAGCCCGGCTGTACTGAATTTATCTATATTGGAGAAAGAGAAGGACTGTATATTTTCAAACATTGCCTCCCTTAAATTCCGGGCAAAACCCGCAGAAGCCCGTGCTGCCATCCAGCCGCCCAGGGTGCCGGATAACAATCCACAGGCCGCGGCGGCAGCCATCCATGCGCCTGTTTTGTAAATATGAGAAAGATTCCCTGCTTCCACCCCATTATCAATCATGGATGCCATGAGAAGCGGAATCACCATCTCAAAAATCACTTCCAGAATCATACAAAAAGGCGTCAGAATGGAATCCCTCTTAAATTCTTTAATCTGTAATGCCAGCGATTTCAGCATACTTGTCTTTTATTCACCCTCCCTTTTTGTCAGCAAAAGGAGCATTGTACTGCTGTGGCTTTTACCACAGCGCAATGCTCCTGTCTGTCATCAGTTACTGTTTATTTATGCCAGCTCATCTACCACTTTCTGAATTGCCGCAAGGGCGTCGTCCGGCAGTTTGTCATAGCCGTCTTTGGCTGTCTCAAATGCTTTGATTTCATTTACCCTGTCATTCATGCGGGCTTTCAGCTGCTCCACGTAAGCAGCGTCGTTCATATCCGGAACAAAGCCTTCCCACTCCAGAATCTCAATATCGGAGAATGGTCCCCACTGCTTGAACTGAGCCTTCTTCTCAACAATTGCTTCCAGAATTCCCAGAGTATCCTTGGGCTGTACTTTCTTGCCCATAAAGTCTCCTGTGTTCACAATATAGCAGTCCACATGTTTTTCCTCAACCAGCTTCTTGAACTTGCTGTAATCGTCCGCCAGGGGATAGGTGCGGAACGGATTGGCATAGGGAACTACCACCAGTTTATTGGGGTCTACGCCCGGGGCCAGACGCTCTGCGGAAGAACGCTTGGTAGCCAGTGTGGCGCCCATAACAGAAGCCAGGGAAGCACCTTTTAATTTTACAACCGGAGGAATGGTAGGGTCTTTCATAATCCAGAAAATGGCATTTACCGGTTCCTCGATCTTATCCACCCGGTTGGGTGCCCACAGCTTGGACTTAATGGCACGTCCGTTGCCGTTTCTGATATCCTCTGTCACAATCTGAACTTTGCCCTCATCATCTAAAGTTGCAGAGCAGTTCTGAACAGTCAGCAGGAACTTATTGTCCGGGCATCCTGCCGGATAATCCTGGGTCTTATCAAAATAGGTGGGCTCCAGGGCAATGGATGCACAGGTGTCTGTATTGATGATAAACGCGTCGTCATGGAGTACTTTAATCTCGTACCCCTTTGCTCTAAGAGAGTCGATATTGCGGATATCGACCTGGCT
>CANSYV010000156.1 GCA_947651335.1 uncultured Lachnospiraceae bacterium | reverse complement strand
GGAACCTAAGATCAAAGAGATTATGGAACCCAAAATGGAAGAAATACGCAAAGAAAGCCAGCTTCAGGGCCTCAGGGAAGGCCGCAAAGAAGGTCTCAGGGAAGGTCTCAGGGAGGGCCGGATTCATGGGATAATAGAAGCCCTTCGTGACCTAGAACATTCAGATTCCCAAATAAAATCCATACTTACAAAACAATACAGTCTTACAGAGGATGAAATAAACAATTATTTATGAGACTTTATGATGGCTGAATGTCTTTTTAGTTGAGAGAACTTTTTACTGTCCGGCAGTTAGTAACTGTCCATAAATATAATGATATTAAAACTCTCTGCTGTAAATCTTTTTACAACAGAGAGTTTTTCTTCCAGAGCTTATCTTAAAAAACCATTCAATCTCTAATTCCCGTATTCCTTCATCAATTCCCGAAAAGCAGGCAGAGAGTTCACAATAGTCTCATAAGAAACACAATACGCCAGCCTCACATAGCCAGGACAGGCGAAAGAACTTCCGGGCACCATTAAAATATTATACTTTTTCCCTGCCTGGCAGAATGCCTTTTCATCCTCCACCGGAGATTTCACGAATAAATAGAACGCTCCCTGGGGCTTGATGCATTCCAGCCCGCATTCTTTCAGCCCCTCATACAAAGTGGTCCTGTTCCTGTCATAATAATCCAGATTCACCTTAGCATCCACACATCGTCCCACTACCTTCTGAATCAGGGAAGGCGCATTCACAGACCCGTTGATGCGGTTGGCAATGGAGGCTGCTGTGATCACTTCCTCACTGCCGTCCACCTCATCGGGAATCACCAGGTAGCCGATGCGTTCCCCGGGCAGTGACAGGGACTTGCTGTAAGAATACCCAACCACCGTATTATCATAATATTTGGTCAGATAAGGCACTTCCACACCGTCATATGCCAATTCCCGGTACGGCTCATCAGAAATTAGGTAGATCACTGACTGGAATTCTTTCTGCTTCGCTTCCAGAACCGCCGCCATTTTCTTAATGGTTTCCTCTGAGTAAACCACACCAGTGGGATTGTGGGGGGTATTTACAATCACCGCCCTGGTTTTTGCTGTAATCTTTTTCTCAAATTCCTCCAGATTCGGCTGGAACGTGGACGTATCCGGGGATATCTCCACCAGTTTTCCGTCATAATTTCTCACATACGAACCATACTCCAGGAAATACGGTGCAAACACAATCACCTCTTCCCCGGGATTTACCACAGTTTTCAAAATCACGTTCAAACCGCTGGCTGCACCCACTGTCATAATCAGATTCTTTGCCTGAAAGCTGGTTCCAAACCTTCTGTTCAAAGACTCTGCAATGGACTGGCGCACATCCTCAAACCCTGCATTGCTCATATATCCATGAAGAACCACCGGGTCCTCGTTGGTAATCAAGTCAATCACAGCCTCTTTTACCTGCTTGGGCGCAGGCACATTGGGATTTCCCAGGCTGAAATCAAACACTTTATCTGCACCATATTTTGCCTTGAGTCTGCCCCCCTCTTCGAACATCTCCCGGATGGCAGAATTATTCTGAACCAATGGTTTCATTTTTTCTGATATCATCTATGTTCCTCCTTACGCCTGCCGCCAAAGGCAAACCAGCCAATCAGTGCCAGGAAAGCCACTGCAACAATCAGCCACGGAATCAGGTATCTCAATCCCTGTTTATAAAACATATCCCAGTAGCCTTTCAAATAAATTGCAACCACAATAAACGGCAGAATGAATGTCATATAACCTTTTATCATCACCGGAAACTTCATACCCTGTCCGGCATTGGCCTCTTCGATAAAGTTTTTCCATCCCCATCCATACCTGGTGGTACAGAACATAAGGTACACCAGGGAACCCAATGGAAGCAGATTATTGGACACCAGGAAATCCTCCAGGTCCATAATCCCCGTCCCAGGTCCCAGCGGCTGGATACCGGAAAGCACATTGAATCCCAGCACACAGGGCATGGATAAAACAATCAGCGCGGCAATGTTAAAGAGCACTGCCTTCTTCCTCTCCCATCCCCACAGGTCAATGGCAAAGGAAATAATATTCTCAAACACAGCAACCACTGTGGACAACGCCGCAAAAGAAAGGAATAAGAAGAAAAACGTTCCCCATATCCGTCCCCCTGCCATCTGATTAAAAATATTTGGCAGAGTGATAAAAATCAATGGCGGCCCTGCATCCGGCTGAATACCATAAGAGAAACATGCCGGTATAATAATCAGCCCGGCCATCAGTGCCACAAAAGTGTCCAGACAGCTGATGCTTAAGGTTTCTCCAGTCAGAGAGCGGCTTTTATCCAGATAACTTCCAAAAATGGCCATGGAGCCGATTCCCACACTCAACGTAAAGAAAGATTGAGACATGGCGCCAAATACCACATTCCCGATTCCCTCGTCCACCATTGCCTTAAAGTCTGGAACCAGATAAAAGCGGATTCCCTCTCCCGCATTGGGAAGCATTACAGAATGGACAGCCAGCACCAGAATCAATACAAACAGGCATGCCATCATCACTTTCGTAATCTTTTCCACGCCTTTTTGCACGCCTAAAGAACAGATACCGAAAGAAATCACCACTACCAGAATCATCCACAGGGTGAGAGTTCCCGCGGAACCTGTCATCTCCTGAAATTTCGCGGCCACATCTTCAGTGGTCATGGCACTCCCGGTGAAGTCTCCCTTCAGACTGCAGAAACAATAATACAGCATCCATCCTGCCACCATAGTATAAAACATCATCAGCAGATAATTACCTGCTATGGCAAAGTAGCTGAAATGATGCCAGCGGCTCCCTTCCGGTTCCAGCTTCTTAAAAGAAGCAGCACAGCTCTTCTGGCTTCCCCTGCCCACGGAAAATTCACAGACCATAATGGGAAAGCCCAAAATAGCCAGAAACACCAGATAGATTAAAATAAAAGCAGCACCCCCATAGCGCCCGCACATATAAGGAAACTTCCAGACATTTCCCAATCCCACGGCACATCCGGCGGATACCAGTATAAACCCCAGCCTTGACCCAAACTTTTCTCTCTCCTGCATCTCACACCCTCAAAATAACGCAAAGCGTTTAATCCACAGACACGGCTCCCATGCCCGCCTGCAGAGCCTTCTTGTTCAGTTCCAGAAAACGGGGCTTTATATTATCTGTCAGAATATCATCCCAGTGAATCTGCTCCAGCCCCATAGCGCGGATAATCGTTCCCAGCAAAATGATATTCGCCACTTTCTCATTTCCCATTTCCCGGGCCATACCGCTGGCATCTACCACTTTTACCTGATCCACATGTTTCTCAATTTCCTCCAGCACATCGTCCGGATATTCCTCATCTCCAATCACCACTGACTGGGAGGGTATCTCCTCATTATTCACCACCAGAGTACCCCCTTCTTTGAGAAAGTCCAGACTGCGCAGAGCCTCCATTTTCTCAAAAGCGACTACCATATCGGCGCTTCCCGTCTCAATTACAGGGGAATATACGGTTTCTCCATAACGCACCTGGGAAGATACACTGCCGCCCCTCTGGGACATTCCGTGGATTTCGCTCATTTTCACTTCATACCCTGCTTCCATCAGCCCTGTTGTCAATATCTTGCTGGCAAGAATGGTTCCCTGGCCGCCCACACCCACCAGTAAAATGCTTTTCGTCATGACACTAATCCTCCTTTACAATGGCATCCTGTTTACAAATCTGCGCACATACATCACACCCCAGGCACTGTGCCCGGTGAATCACTGCCTTCTTTGTCTCTTTATCAAAAGACATGGCGGGACAGCCCGCTTTCAGGCAGAGTTTACAGCCCACACATTTCTCCTCAATCACCCGGTTCTTGCTGATAAACAAGTCTGCAAATTCATCCTTATCAGCCTGAGAGAACTTTTTCAGCGCACAGGGCCATCTGGTTATAATCACAGAAGGTTCGTCCAAAGCCAGGAATTCATCCAGAGCTTCATCCACCTCTTTCAGATTATTGGGATTCACCACCCGCACATGACGGACGCCGATGGCTTTCACCAGTTCTTCGATTTTAATCAGCGTGGTGGGTTCTCCTTTTGCCGTAAATCCCGTACCCGGATTATCCTGATGCCCGGTCATGCCTGTAATCCGGTTATCCAATATAATATTTACCGTATTGCTCTGGTTATACACCGTATTAATCAGAGAATTGATACCCGTGTGGAAAAAGGTGGAATCTCCCAATACCGTCACCACTCTCCTGCCGCTGTCTCCCTGATTGAAAATCTTCTGGGCCCCGTGTCCGATGGAAAAACTGGCACCCATGCAGACAGTAGAATCCATTGCCGAGAAGGGCTTGCCTGCAGCCAGTGTATAACAGCCGATATCCCCGCTGATCATAATATTCTTGCGCTTACCCAGCCGGTAGAACAGCCCTCTGTGGGGACATCCCGCGCAGAATGCCGGTGAACGGGCAATCAATTTACTCCTGTCAAAATCAATGGTTTTCATTTCCTGGCCGCCGATACACTTGCGGATCACATCCGGAGTCATCTCCCCGTAGGGCGGAAATGTATCTTTCCCCACGATTTTACAGGATACCCCTGACCTTTCCACAAATTCCTGAATATATGGGTCGTTTTCCTCCAATATGTAAACCGTATCCATACGGCTGCAGAAATCCTGTATCAGCTTTTTGGGCAGAGGATGGGTAAATCCCAGTTTCAGATAAGAAGCATCCTCTCCAAACACTTCTTTTCCATAAAAGTAGCAGATGCCGGATGCAATCA
>CANSYV010000155.1 GCA_947651335.1 uncultured Lachnospiraceae bacterium | reverse complement strand
AAGTAAAGTACAAAACTGCTGTATTTTATGGTGGATATGAGGAAGCAGAAAGAAACAATTGATTCCTGCTCTGATGGAGGCGGCGCAGGATGTCTATCCATAAAAAGGTAATAGCAGCCGTCAGGGAAAATATGGATGATAAAATAATTATTTACAAAGTGATGTAATTGTTATAAGATATATCTATATTGTCTGATGGAAATATTACGGCAATTTTACTGGAGTATAAATAAAATGTAACTGTCTGGCAGTTTATGCAGTTATGAAAAATATAGAGGTGCAGTATGGAACAATATGTGATCAAAGGCGGAAATCCCCTGGTAGGTGAAGTGGAAATCGCGGGGGCAAAGAATGCGGCATTGGCGATTCTGGCGGCGGCAATCATGACGGATGAGACGATACTGATTGAAAATATGCCGAATGTAAGGGATACCAATGTATTGCTGGAAGCAATCCAGGAAATCGGGGCAACTGTAGAGAGAGTCAGTAAATCCTGCGTAAAGGTCAATGGTTCCACAATTCAGGCTTTAAGCGTAGATTATGAATTTATTAAGAAAATCCGTGCTTCCTACTATCTTCTGGGAGCACTGTTAGGAAAATACAAACATGCGGAAGTACCGCTGCCAGGCGGGTGCAATATCGGCAGCCGTCCCATTGACCAGCATTTAAAGGGGTTCAGGGCTCTTGGGGCTTCTGTCGAGATCCGGCACGGGGCGATTGTCACACAGGCAGAGGAACTGAAGGGAAGCCACATTTTCCTTGATGTGGTTTCTGTGGGGGCAACCATTAATATTATGATGGCAGCTTCCCTTGCCAATGGACGTACCATTATCGAGAATGCGGCCCGTGAACCTCATGTGGTGGATGTGGCCAATTTCCTGAACAGTATGGGGGCCAATATTAAAGGTGCCGGTACAGATGTTATCAGAATCAAAGGTGTGGAAAAGCTGCATAAAACAGAGTATTCTATTATACCTGACCAGATCGAGGCAGGGACGTTTATGTTCGCCGCTGCAGCTACAAGAGGGGATGTTCTGGTGAGAAATGTCATACCGAAACATCTGGAGGCAACTACTGCAAAATTAGAAGAAATCGGCTGTGAAGTGGAAGAATTCGATGACGCGGTGCGGGTGATGGCTAATAGAAGCCTGAAAAGAACCCACGTGAAGACACTTCCCTATCCCGGCTATCCCACTGATATGCAGCCCCAGATTGCTGTGACGCTGGCCATGGCACAGGGAACCAGCATTGTCACTGAGAGCATATTTGAGAACCGTTTCAAATATGTGGATGAGTTGTCCAGGATGGGAGCCAATATTAAAGTACAGGGAAACACAGCGATTATTGACGGAGTGAGCAGTCTGGCCGGTGCCCGGGTCTGTGCCTCTGACCTGAGAGCAGGAGCAGCTTTGGTAATTGCCGGGCTGGCAGCCGAAGGGATTACAATTATCGACGATATTGTATATATACAGAGGGGATACGAGGATTTTGAAGTAAAACTGAGAAGTCTCGGCGCAGAGATAGAAAAAGTATCCAGTGAAAAGGAAATACAAAAATTCAGGCTGCGGGTTAGTTAACGTATTTTTGAATGAGAATAGGAATGGTCCGTTTATACGGGCCATTCTTAGCATAGAAAGCTTAGTTATAGAAGATTAGCAAAGGAGCAGAATGAGCAATGGAGAAGCTGTTATTTACATCAGAATCGGTAACAGAAGGACATCCGGATAAAATGTGCGACCAGATTTCAGATGCGATTTTGGATGCGCTGATGGAACAGGACCCTATGAGCCGTGTGGCATGTGAGACCTGCACAACAACCGGCCTGGTTCTTGTTATGGGAGAAGTCACAACTAAAGCATATGTGGATATTCAGAAAATTGTCAGAGATACCATCAAAGAGATCGGTTATACCAGAGGAAAGTTTGGATTTGACGCGGATACCTGCGGGGTGATTACTGCTATTGACGAGCAGTCCGCAGATATTGCCATGGGAGTGGATAAAGCCCTGGAAGTAAAAGAAAATACTATGTCTGATTCCGATATTGAAGCAATCGGAGCAGGTGACCAGGGAATGATGTTCGGCTATGCCACAAATGAGACAGAAGAATATATGCCTTATGCCATCTCACTGGCTCATAAACTGGCCCGTCAGCTGACGAAAGTGCGCAAAGACGGGACTCTGCCATATCTCAGACCAGATGGAAAGACACAGGTGACAGTTGAATATACTCCCGATGGAAAGCCCTGCAGACTGGAGACTGTGGTGTGCTCTACCCAGCACGACCCGGAGGTAACACAGGAGCAGATTCATGAAGATATTAAAAAGTACGTTTTCGAGCCTGTGATTCCTGAAAATATGAGGGACGAGAATACGAAATATTTTATTAATCCTACAGGACGCTTTGTAATCGGAGGTCCAAACGGCGACAGCGGCCTGACGGGAAGAAAGATCATTGTGGATACGTATGGGGGATTCGCACGGCACGGAGGCGGCGCTTTTTCCGGAAAAGACTGCACGAAAGTGGACCGTTCTGCCGCGTATGCGGCCCGTTACGCGGCGAAGAATCTGGTGGCCGCAGGCCTGGCAGACAGATGTGAGATTCAGCTGTCCTATGCCATTGGTGTGGCTTCTCCCACTTCTGTCCGTGTGGATACATTTGGAACGGGAAAACTGGAGGACGTAAAATTAGTAGAAATTATCCGGGAAAACTTTGATTTGAGGCCAGCGGGAATCATTAAAATGCTGGATTTGAGAAGACCGATCTACAAACAGACAGCGGCCTATGGACATTTTGGACGCAATGATTTGGACCTGCCGTGGGAAAAACTGGACAGAGCAGAAACTTTGAAAAAATATCTTGCGGACGCGGGTAAGTAATGATACCGTTGATATTGGCATCCGCTTCGCCCCGCAGACAGGAGCTGCTGAGACAGATTGGACTAGAGTTTCAGGTGGTTCCCGCGGATGTGGATGAGCAGATCCAGGGAGGAACACCTGTTCAGACAGTGAAAGAGCTGGCACGCCGAAAGGCACGCCATGTGGCAGAGCAAGTCAGGAATGATGGGTGTATTCTGGGTGCAGACACAGTTGTGGTGTTTGACGGCCAGATCATGGGAAAGCCTGTGGACAGGGAGGAAGCAGTTTCTATGCTGTCTTCCCTGCAGGGGAATACCCACAGTGTGTTTACAGGCGTCTGCGCGGTAAAAAAGCAGGGAAAAGAGATTCAGGAGATTCTTTTTGCAGAAGAAACAAAAGTAACCATTTATAAAATGGAAATGTGGGAAATAGAAACATACGCAGATACCCTTGAACCGATGGATAAAGCAGGTGCTTATGGGATTCAGGGCATTTTTGCAAAATATATCCAGTGCATTCAGGGTGATTATAACAATGTGGTAGGGTTGCCTGTTTCCAGAATTTATCAGGAAATTCTGAAAGCAGAATTTGAATAAAATCCTCTGTATGGATGAAAAAAGTGTGGAGGACAGTAATGTTTGGGAAAAAGAAGGACTCGGATTCGGAAGAACCGAAAGTAAAAAAGCCGAAAAAGCCGAGGAAAGAAAAGAAAGAGAAGAAAGAAAAAAAGGAAAAGAAGCCGAAAGAACCGAAACAGCCCAAAGAAAAGAAACCGAAAAGAGAAAAGAAGCCAAAGCCGCCAAAGAAACCAAAACCGCCGAAAAAGCCTAAGCCAAAGAAAGACAAGAAACCAATGAATCCGCTGATTCTCGTCATTCTCCTTCTGGTAGTAGTGATTATTGGCGGAGGCGCAGCCTTTGTGATGATGAATAAACAAAAGGAGAAGGAAGCCGATGAGATGTACGGACCCATGTACTTTTTTAAGGAGGGAGACGGCATTGAATCCATTCGTTCTAAAATCGGTGACAGAGAGATAAAAGGCGGATATCAGGGACCTGTGGACATGACAGCACAAGAAGCCACAGAGGCACCGGAAGAAGAAAAGAAGGAAGAAGATTCGGAAAATTCCGAAGAAAAAGCAGAGTCATCTGAAAAAGGCGGGGAAGAAAAGACTGAGAGTGAAGACCCTGAGCTTGATGAGGTAGAATTGAAACTGCTGACAGACCAGCATCTCACATATATTACACCAGGCGACGGCGTGGCAGAGGCAGAGAAATATATGACCTATCTGCTCCAGGAGAAAGAATTTAAGATACTTACATATCCAGAAGGGTCTGAAGGTGAGATTCCCAGAGAGCCTGTTCAGGCTGAGGAGACAGAAGAAGAAAGCGAAGACAGTGAAGGTGAGGACAGCGGGCAGACGGCAGAAGAAGAGGAAGAAGATCCGGGATTTGTCCCGCCTGAGCAGGGATATTATATAGCGGCTGTGGATAATAAGGATGATGTGGAAGAAGGAGATCCGTCAGAAATTAAGCGTATCCGCATGGATTATACCCAGGATAGTTACAGACTGCGGCTTTCTACGGCCAATGGAGAGGTGGATGACCTGATTCCTCCGGAACCGGAAGAAGAGCCAATCAAAACGATCACTATGTCCAGTGCGGTGGATAAACTGGAGGGAATGACAGACGCACAGCTTCAGCTTCCCAAATCCATGGACCACTATGAGATGACACCGATTCAGGGGAAAACCATTCTGCACGGAATTGAATTCTATAATGTGCGGGCTTATGAAGAGGGTCCGGATGATACCCTGCTCTATGGAGGCAGCTATTTTGTTTCCTGTGAAGGGGATACGGTTTACAAACAGCTCCCCGATTCCGGCCGAGAAAATACTCTCCGGTATGACGCGGG
>CANSYV010000154.1 GCA_947651335.1 uncultured Lachnospiraceae bacterium | reverse complement strand
GTTTGCGCAGGAAATCTTATAGTAAAGGATTGAGTGATTATGCTGGAAATTAAAGACCTGACGGTTCAATATGGAAAACAGCCGCCTTCCATTGAACACTTTAACCTTTCTATGAAGAAAGGGGAGATTATCAGTGTGGCCGGTGAAAGCGGCAGTGGAAAGACCACAGTCATCCGCGCTGTCCTGGGGGCTCTGGCGGGCTGCGGGAAAGTTACATCCGGCGACATTTTGTTTCAGGGAAAATCCCTGTTAAACTATTCCAAAGAGGAGTGGAGGAAACTGCGGGGCACGAAAATGTCCATGATTTTCCAGGACTGCGGCGGAACCCTGAATCCTCTGCGGAAAATAGGAAGCCAATATGTGGAATATATCCGCATTCACAGTGGAAAATCGAAGCAGGAGGCATGGGACCTGGCAGTGTCCATGCTGGATAAAATGCGTCTGCCGGACAGTGGAAACATTATGAAGAGCTATCCCCATCAGTTGAGCGGCGGTATGCGCCAGAGGGTGGGGATTGCCATGGCCATGACGTTCAGCCCCCGGCTTCTGCTGGCAGATGAGCCCACAAGTGCCCTGGATGTAACCACCCAGGCACAGATTGTGCGGCAGATGATGGAGCTGAGGGAAGTCTATCAGACCAGTATCATTATAGTGACCCATAACCTGGGAGTGGCCGCCTATATGGCTGACCAGCTCATCGTCATGCAGCACGGCCAGGTGGTGGATCAGGGGAGCAGAGATCAGGTGATGCATCACCCTGCCAGTGATTATACCAGGAAACTGCTGGAGGCAGTTCCGGAAATGGAGGGAAAGCGCTATGTTTCATGAGTCAGATATTATCATGCAGTCCAGGCATATCGTCAAACAGTTTCCGGCTTTTGGTGGGCGCACCCTCACTGCCTGCAATGATATCAATCTGAATGTTTATAAGGGAAAGACTCTGGGAATTGTGGGAGAGAGCGGATGCGGGAAGTCCACATTTGTCCGCATGGTCATGCAGATGGATGAGCCTTCTTCCGGAGAAATCCTGTACCATGGCAGAAACATTGTGAATTTCACCAAGAAAGAGAGAAGGCTGAACCGGCAGAACATGCAGATGGTATTTCAAGATCCCCTGGCATCCTTTCATCCCAAGATGAAAATCATCGACATTCTCACAGAGCCCCTGATGAATTTCGGCAGGATAAAGAAAAAAGACCGGGAGGCGAAGGCGGGAGAACTGCTGGAAATGGCAGGGCTTCCCTCAGAGTTCATGTACCGCTATCCCCACAATATGAGCGGCGGCCAGAGACAGAGAATCGGAATCGCCCGGGCGCTGGCGCTGGAGCCGGAGATTCTGGTATGCGATGAGGCCACCTCGGCCCTGGATGTATCCGTTCAGGAGACCATCATTGAGCTTTTGGTCCGCCTGCAGGAGGAGAAAAATATTTCCATGATTTTCATCTGCCACGACCTGGCACTGATTCGGTCTTTTGCCCATCAGATTGCGGTGATGTATCTGGGACATATTGTGGAGGTCATACCGGGGGAAGACGCGGCACAGCACGCGGTACACCCGTATACGCTGGCACTTTTAAGCGCTCAGTTTTCCATTCATATGGACCCTGAAAAAAAGATAGAGAGTATCGAAAGCGAGGCCCCCAGCCCCCTGGATGTACCTGCAGGGTGCCCGTTTCAGAACCGCTGCGAACACTGCGGGGAAATCTGTAAAGCAGAGAAACCTAAGCTGAAAGAAATCGCGCCGGGACATCTGGCGGCCTGTCATCATGTGGGATAAAAACATACAAGAAAGGCAATGGAAAATGAAAAGTAAGGGAAGAAATGTCATAACGGGTATTCTGGTCATCTTCCTTCTATTCCTGGCAATGACTGCGTGCAGAAGAAACATGCGGGACAGCGGCGGGCAGGATACCCAAAGCGTTCATGCGGAAAAAGGCGAGGTGTACACCATCGGCGTGTGTGTATACAGTCAGGAAGACCCGGAAATGCGGATGTTTATGGATTACTACAGGGATTATACTGCCCAGGGTTTTCCGGTAAAATTTTATTTTTCCGACAAGATTTCATCTTCGGAAGATGAGCTGGAATTTATTGACAGCATGGAGAAGCAGGGAGCCCAGGGGATTATTTCCTTCTACGGGCTGGATGCGGCCGCCGCGGCAAAACGCTGTGAGCAGGCCGGTATGTATTACATGCTGGGCTCCGGCACCATCAGTGACGAAAATTACCAGGCGGCCGCGGAAAGTGAATATTTCCTGGGAACCGTGGGTCCTGACCCGGATGCGGAATATGAGGCCGGGAAAGCCATGGGAGAGTATTTCGCCAGTCAGGGCCTGAAATCCTATCTGATTGTAACTGTGGGGGCCCAGAAAGAAAACTTTATGCACCTGTCCAGAGCAGAGGGGATTCTGGACGCTTTGGAAGAAAGCCTGGGCCTTCAGTACGGGGACTCCAGGGAGGCTCTGTATGACAGCCAGGAAAATGCTGTGCTGGACACAGGCAGTGATGAAGTTTCCATAACATTGTGCCCGGGATATCTGTCCTCGGATGAGGGCGTGGAGAATCTGAAAGCCGCGCTGGAAGCAAATCATTACGACGGGGTTTTGTGCGCGGCCAGCCTGGCAGGGGTGATGGACCAGGTTCTGGAGAAAGAAAAAAGCCAGGGCATGGATATGCACATTGGTATGGTGGACTGCTTTTCCGCCGAGAATGCCCAGCTGGTAAAGGCAGATGACCCTTTTGGAAATCCCAGGCTGAACTATGTGGCAGGCAAATATGGCTCCATGATCGGCCCGGCCTTCGCCATTATGTACAACGCCATCACCGGACATCCTGAGGCAAATTCTTCTGACGGGAAAGCGGTAAGGTATTATCAGGGATTCTGGACCGCAAAAGGCAGAAGCGAGTTTCTGGAATATTACAGCTATACCCAGGACCAGTATGAGAACGCATATAGTAATAAAGACCTGATGGATGTGATCTACGAATTCAATGAGAACACATCGGCGGAGGACTTAAAGGCTCTGACGCAGAGCTATACCGTGGAGGATGTGAAGGAGAGAATCTCACTGAGAGAATAACCAAGAGATATGAAGAAGCAGGAACCCCAGCTGTCTGGTGCCGGGAGGTTCCTGCTTTTTTGAGGCGGTTATTCCTGAGTCTTTTCCAGCATTTTCTTGCGTCTTGTGATCAGACCGCCAATCCGTCCGGTATCTTTGGCGGGAAGGCTTTTCCATCCATTTTCCAGAACCTGGTCCAGCAGTCCCAGTTCTTCGGCGATTTCATACTTGAGTTTTTCCTGGGGTGTGAGCTCGTCCAGGTCGATTTCTTTTTCCGGTTCTTTTTTCTTTCCCATTTTTATCCACACTCCTTTCAAGGGTATTTCCTATCAAAAGTATGGACTATTTGCGGGTTTTTATTCACCTCTTTTTTTCCGGATATACCGTTCAATCCGTGCCAGGGCTTCTTTCAGTTCCGAGATGGAATAGGCGTAGGAAATCCGCACAAAACCTTCCCCCGATTCCCCAAAGGCACTGCCTGGGACTACGGCGACTTTTTCTTCATTCAGCAGGTCCATGGCGAAGTCTTCGCTGGACATGCCGAATTCCCGGATGTCAGGGAACATATAAAATGCCCCCTCCGGCTGGAAGCAGGGAAGCCCCAGACGCTGCAGCTCGTGGTGGAGATAGCGGCGGCGCTGATTGTAGGATTCCCGCATGGAGGCAGCATCGGCCTCACCGTCTGCCATAGCTTCCACGGCCCCGTACTGGCTGACTGTGGGGGCGCACATGATCACATACTGGTGTACTTTGATCATCTGTTCAATCACTTCCTGGCAGCCCAGCGCATACCCCAGCCGCCATCCGGTCATGGCAAAGTTTTTGGAAAATCCGTTGATCATGATGGTGCGCTCCTTCATGCCGGGCAGGCTGGCAATGCTCACATGTTCATGTCCGTAGGTGAGCTCGCTGTAGATTTCATCTGAAATGACCAGCAGATTGTGCTCTATGATCACATCAGCCAGAGCCTCCAGATCTTCCCGCTCCATAATCGCTCCCGTGGGATTGTTGGGGTAGGAGATAAACAGTGCCTTGCTCCTGGGAGTAATTGCCTGCTTAAGCTGTTCTCTGGTCAGGCGGAAACGGTTTTCCTGTTTCAGTTCAATGGGCACCGGAACGCCGTCTGCCATGACAATGCATGGGAGATAGGACACGAAGCTGGGCTCAATATACAAGATCTCGTCGCCGGGATTGATGATGGTCCGCAGGGCAATATCAATGGCTTCGCTGCCGCCCACAGTGATTATGGCCTGGGACTCCGGGTCATATTTCAGGCCTGTTTTCCGGTAAGTATAATTACAGATTTCCCTGCGCAGTTCCAGCAGACCGTGATTTGCCGTGTAGAAGGTTTTGCCGGACTGCATTGCCTGCACAGCGGCCTCCCGGATGTGGTAAGGGGTGTCAAAGTCCGGCTCCCCCACGCCCAGGGAAATCACCCCAGGCACTTCGTTGGCCACGTCGAAGAATTTCCGGATACCGGAGGGCTTTAACTGAAGAACTTTTTGTGACAGCAGTTCTCTCATGGTGTCACCACCATTCTTTTATCTGTCTTCTCCACATCCAGGTCTACCCCCAGTTCTTTGTATTTTGACAGGGCAAAGTGGGTGGTGGTGCTCTGAACTTCCGGGAGAGAGGCCAGTTTGCCGGATACAAAGAGGGAGATCTCCTTTAAGGTCCGCCCTTTCACAGTCACGAGAAAATCATAGGCGCCTG
>CANSYV010000153.1 GCA_947651335.1 uncultured Lachnospiraceae bacterium | reverse complement strand
ATGCCTTTATGTTCTTTGTCTATATCATATAAATGCCACTTCATGGTTTCCTGTCCTCTATGCGTATGGGAGATTTTTGTATCCTGACCATACGTTCCTTCATTATAGCATCTCCGGGCGCTTATGGGAATAAAAATTTTAATAAAGGACAGCGATGGCAGAAGGGTTGCAGGAAAATGCGAAAAGGTGTATGATTTACGGGTAAAAAGCAGTTGTTCTTATTTATAGAAAGGAAGCGGTCAAAAATGAAGAACACGAAGAAGCTGGTCTTGGCAGCGCTGTTTGCGGCTCTGGCCTGTGCGGCTACCATGGCGATCCGGATCCCCACACCTGGGACAGGGGGGTATATCCATCCGGGAGACGCTGTTGTGATTCTGGCGGGGATTTTTCTGGGGCCAGTATACGGGGGGGCTGCCGCGGGCATCGGCTCCGCCATGTCGGATCTTCTGGGCGGATATTTTTTATATGTTCCCATCACGTTTTTAATTAAAGGGGCAGTGGGATTTCTTGCTGGAAAAGCTTTCGCCCTGGTAAAATCCAGGGGAAAAGCGGCCCTGATAGGAGTTGCAATAGGTGGAACCGCGGATATTTTGCTGGTGGTATGCGGCTATGGCCTGTGTGAAATCCTGATGTATGGGCTTCCAGCAGCTCTGGGAAGTATGTTACCTAATTTTATCCAGGGGACCGGCGGCCTGGTCCTGGCGCTGGCCCTGTATCCTGTACTATCAGCAGTGCCGGACTTTGCCTATATGGCAAATGGCACTTCCCGCCGTCATTGAATATAATGTTTCATGTGAAACAAAAAAGGAGCGTTTCCTGCGCTCCTTTTTATATCGATTATCAGCCGATTGCGAAACGTCCACATTGATGACCAGAGGCTGGCAGAATAGACAAATGGGACGCGGATCGAAAAGGATTTTGAGCGGCCATTTGTTTATTTCTGCACAGACCCGTGACAATCGGAAGCAGTTCTGTAATTGCCAGACAATGATTATTTTTCAGGGGAGTCCAGCTGGTCTTTGGTGTAATAGCCGCTGTCCAGAAGGACTTTTTTGTAATTATCTTGATCGACAGTTTCTGTTCCGCAGAGGTATGAGGGGACTGTTTTCGTGCCGTTTTTGTAATTTTTGTTGTCATTGGTGGTGGGCTGAGCGCCCTGGATGCAGTTCATGGCCATTTCCACGCACTGTTCTGCCAGCAGGCGGGTATCACGGAATACGGACATGGTCTGGTATCCGCTGAGGATGTCTGTCACGGCTTCCAGTTCAGCGTCCTGTCCCGTCACTAGGGGCCAGTCCGGGCCCTGGGCATATTCTCTGTTCTCCAGCGCTGTGCGGATGCCGTGGGCCAGTATGTCGGAGGAGGTACAGGCTACATCCAGATGTCCATCCAGGTAATTGGCGTCCAGAAGGGCTTCACAGTTTTTCTGGGCAGTCTCCCGGGATTCGTACAGGATGGCTGTGTCCTGGAATTTTATACGTCCGGATCTGCATACCAGCCTGCCGGAATCCAGATAGGGCTTCAGTACTTCCATAATTCCCTCATGGACCATTTTGGCACTGTAATCCTGGGGATCTCCCATGAAAAATTCAATGGTACAGGCTTCTGGTCCATCACTGGACATGGACTTTTTCAGTTCTTTTTCCTCCACAATATATTCACCGATCTGTCTCCCGGCCTGTAAATTATCGAATCCTGCGTAATAGTCCGCGGCATCGGTGTCCATGATCAGCCGGTCGTAGGAAATAATGGGAATTTCCTTTTCCTTTGCTTCTTCCAGGACGTCCCTCAGGTCTGCGGAGGGGACGGGGGAAACAATGAGGCAGCTAATAGGCTCTTGGATCAGCTCTTCTATCTGGCCGATCTGTTTTTGCGCGTCATCTTCCGCGAATTCCACCATTACCTGGCAGCCCTTGTCTGTGAACAGGGTATTCATGACCGCGGCGCCGTTGATCCATTTCTCGCTGGACTGGGAGGGCATGGAGATGGCAACTGTTTTCAGGTTTTTTTTCACTGCTTCAGAATCCAGGATGCTGCTGTTTCCAGAGGAACTGCCGCCGGATGGGGGGAGTTCTGTACTGACGGGAGCGCTTTTTTTGCCACAGCCCGTCAGCCCCATTAAGAGAAGGAGACAGAGTATCCAGCATTTGCGTTTTATTTTCATAAAAATCTCCTTTCATATAAGGATTATAAATAATTGCAGAACAAAATTTCGTAGCCAGAGTCTGTGCGGAATAAACAAATAGGACGCGAATTCGAAACGGTTCTGAGCGGCCATTTGTTTATTCTGCACAGACCCGTGACAATCGGAAGCGGTTCTGCATTACGTTAACCGCTGCACCATATAGGTGTTGGCTTCCTGTTCCTGAATGTCGTCCAGAGGCTCCAGATGGGCGGGACCATATTTCCGTTCCAGGGCTTTCAGGATAAGGTGGTCGCAGATCTGGGGGTTTTTGGGCAGCAGAGGGCCGTGTAAATAAGTGCCGATCACATTTTTATAGATCACGCCTTCATAGCCGCTTTTGCCATCATTGCCAGAGCCGTACAGGACCTTTCCGAAGGGACGGTTATTGTTGATGTAGGTCCGGCCCCCGTGATTTTCAAAGCCCACTACAGGCATTTTGCACAGAGGGCTTTCCAGGATGATGTTATCGATCAGCCGGTCTTCCCCCTGTTCAGTATACAGATTCACCAGATCCAGTCCTTCGATTCTGCCTTCCCGGGTCTCATAGTATTTGCCCAGCAGCTGGTAACCGCCGCAGACGGCCAGGACGGTTCCATTATCTTCCACATATGACCGGAAATCGGCCTGGATTTTCTTCAGTTTCCTGCAGACCAGGATCTGCTCCCGGTCGGAGCCTCCTCCTAACAGGACAATGTCCAGTTTCTGGAAGTCCACAGTATCTTCACTCTGGAATTCTATGGTCTGGACTTCAATGTCCCGCCACTGGCACCGTTTCATCAGGCAGGCGATATTCCCCCGGTCTCCGTAGAGATTCAGAAGATCCGGGTAGAGATGGCCGATGGTCAGACTGTATTTTGGGGCTTTTTGCTTCATGGTCTGCTTTCCTCCAGTCGTTTCAAGATGTTACGTGTGCTGAACAGAGCAGTATAGTTCACCAGCACATATAAATTCCCACAGCCGTCTGCCAGTCTGGCAAGGATGGCGTTTTCCACATCAGCTTCCAGAAGAGAGGGGATGTCCGCGTATTTTAAGCGCAGCCGCATGTCCTGGCAGCGGATACCGCTGACGGTGATGGAGTTGATCTGCTGGGAACCGAACCGGTCAAAGTCCACGTCCCACAGCCAGGACACATCAGTACCGTCCTGTTCGTTATCATTGATGACGATGATCAGATCCTTTAAAGTCTCATCAGCCATAACAGCAGATATGTTCTGGTTGAATCCGGCGGGGTTTTTCGCCAGGTTCAGCACCACCCCAGAACCCTGTACGCGGAACTGTTCCATTCTGCCGTTTTCCGGCCGGAAGTTTTTAAGCATCCGGTTAAAATTCTTCAGAGGAAGCCCTGCGTTCTTACCTGCCGCGTAGGCGGCCAGGATATTGTAAACGTTGTAAAATCCCCGGTAGTTGGCTATAATATGTTCTTTGCCCACAGAAAAGGACAACTGTTCCCCTACCTGGACCTCCTGGGCATCGTAGTCAATAGGGGGCCGGGAGAAGCTGCACTGGGGACAGGAGTAGTCCCCCAGCTGGCTGTAGTGATAGAAACGGTATACCAGCCGGGCGCCGCATTTACGGCAGAACCGCCCTTCCCGCATTTCCCTGTCATCGCCAGATTCCGTCACAGCCTCGCTGATGCCGTAAGTGGTCCAGGTGTTCCTGCATTCCATGGCCAGGCAGGCCGACAGGGCGTCGTCACCGTTTACAATAAGTTCCATCTGGGGGGCGCTGTGGATGACTTCCTTCAAAATGTCCATGGTAATATCAATTTCTCCATAACGGTCCAGCTGATCCCGGAACAGATTGGTCAGCACCATATAGTCCGGTGTGAATTGGGGGAAAATGTGCCGGGTGGAAGCCTCATCCACTTCAATACATGCATAGTCCGCGTCGAGCCGTCCCCCCATATCCGCCGCCAGCACAAAGGCCGCCGCCACGCCGTTAAGCATGTTAGAGCCTGTACGGTTGCAGATGACCTTCTCCCCTTCCGCCTCCAGGGCGGCGCAGAGCAGATTGTTGGTGGTGGTCTTGCCGTTGGTGCCGCATACGATGAATATTTTCTTGCGGACTTCCCCGGCCATTTCCCGCAGAATGGACGGGCAGATCATCAGAGCCAGTTTCCCGGCCCAGGTCACCCCCTGCCGCCCCATGGCCCGGCACGCGCCGCAGGCGGCTTTTGCGGCCCAGACCGCTAGAATCTTTCTTATGTTCATGGTTTCCTCCATAGTAATGTCTGTGAAAACAGACACGCTCTAGAAACTCAGTAATTTCTGTGCTCATCTTAATATATATCTATTTTGGGCAAAATGCAATGATCAGTATGTGGAAAGCCATAATATTTACATTGTATATGAATATTTTTTGTTGTATAATTATGTCAAAATACTGATAGGAAGGAATAGGCTCTCCACATATAGGGCCTGATGAAAATGGCAAGAGAGGAAGGAAGATGAAGGATTACTTAAAGATTGCCCGGATCGATCACTGGATAAAACAATTATTTATTGTACCAGGTATGGTATTCGCAATGTTCATGACTAAGGAATTCCTGAATGCTCAGGCGGTACGGGGAATGGCCTTAGCATTTATTTCTAC
>CANSYV010000152.1 GCA_947651335.1 uncultured Lachnospiraceae bacterium | reverse complement strand
GGGTCCTACCGGATGCGTAAAATGTACAAAGGAAAAATGTACACAGTTGTCACGGGCTATAAACCTACGCGAAAAGAAGCCATCCAGCTTATGGCGGACCGGCTGAATCAGGTTCAGGAGAATCACCAACGCATGACCTTCAGGGACGCCTGTGAAACGTATATAGAATCCAAAAGGAATGTACTGTCACCCGCCACTATCCGTGGGTACAAATGCGCTGCCAAAGCTCTGTCGAACAGTTTTCTTGATGAAAATATCCATGACATAACAGCTGCCGACGTGCAAACTGAAGTCAACCGTCTGGCAAAAGACCACAGCCCTAAAACTGTACGTAATTATCACGGTTTTATTTCCACTGTTTTAGGCATATTCTGCCCGCACTTGAAACTTTATACTACCTGCCGCAAAGGATCAAAAATGAGCCCTATATACCCTCAGACAGCGACATAAAGCAGATTCTTGAGTACGCAAAGGATTCCCAATTTGAAATTCCGATTATCCTTGCCTGTTATGGATTGCGCCGGTCAGAGATATGTGCCCTTACTGTAGATGATATACAAGGCGACGTCATAAAAATCAGCAGGGCAAAAGTTTTAGGTGATAACGCCGATTGGGTGGATAAGACCACAAAAACGACGGCAGGCACAAGAGAAATCGTCATCCCTCTGGAAATCGCAGAAAAAATTCAAAACCAGGGATATGTATACCGGGGGCACCCAAATTCCATCACCATATATCTGTCAAAAGCAGAGGATAAACTTGGACTGCCGCATTTTTCTTTGCATAAACTAAGGCACTATTTTGCCTCAAAAATGAGCGCCCTGAACGTTCCCGAAGCAGACATTATGCGGATGGGGGGATGGGAGACAGACCACGTGATGAAAAGAGTATACCGGCACTCCATGATGGATAAGGAAGAAAAGGCCAAAAGAAACGCTGCGGAAAAGTTGAAAAATGCTCTTTTTTTATAGCCTTTTCCGTGACAAATTCATGACAAATTTCATGACAAAATATTATTGTACAGTACATATCCGACTTTTGCAACGCACATATAAAAACAGCTGTAACCCTTGGAAACACTGCCCTTTCCCTGGATTACAGCCGTTTATAAAGACCGGAGAGTGTGGGATTCGAACCCACGTGCCCAATAAAGGACAACTGCATTTCGAGTGCAGCTCGTTATGACCACTTCGATAACTCTCCCTGCCACATAAGTCAGTTTACAGCAAACCCCTGATAAAATCAAGTCTTTTCTCACCATAATATTGCTATTTTTTTACAGCTCCTTAAATATTGTCTCAAAAAGCGCTTGCATCTCCTGGATAGATATGTTATAGTAAATACATCATAAATCTTTTTTGTTTTGTTATAAAATTGCTCCTTTCTTTTGAAACAGCACCCATTGTATTATGGATGCTGTTTCTTGATATTTAGAATCTGTAGAAAAATCTGCCACACTCTAATAACTCCTTCTAATACTCCTGCCCGTGCTCTTTCAGCCACTTTCTCCGCTCCCTGTAATCAGGAATATACTGTTCTACCAGCTCCCAAAATTCCCGGGAATGGTTCATATGCCGCAGATGGGCCAGTTCATGAACCACTACATAGTCCATAATCTCCTGGGGCATATAGGCCAGTTTGTAGTTAAAATTCAGATTCTTCCTGCTGCTGCAGCTTCCCCACCGGGTCTTCTGGTTTTTTATAGTAATGCGCCTGCTGTACAGTTTCATAATATTTTCATAATATTGGACTCTTTCCACAAATTTATCCAATATTTTCTGCTTTTCCTCCTCTGTGGGCAGGGGACAGGCAGTGAGACGGCGTTTTTCTGCCGCCTCTTTTTCAGCCTGATAGGTTCTGCAGATCCATTCTTGATTTTTCCTGATAAATTCTTTCAAACTTTTATCAGGAAGCTTCACAGGAATCCTGGCATAGACCTTGAGATTCTGCTTGACCTCCAGCCCCAGGGTCTTTCGGTTGGAGCGGATTACCTGAACAGGGATCTCCTGCTGCCCATCTGACACATACATCACCGAGATCATGGCTGCAGCTCCAGGATAAACGAATAATCGGATAAACTTTTGCTTGACGGAAAACCGGCATATGGGAAAATGCTGGCCCGGAACAACATCGTGCCCGCCTCCATTTTGGCTGTATCAAAAGAAAGCCGCAGCTGTGCCTGACGGCCGCTCACCCACAGATTCGTCACTTTTGCAGAGCCCTCCCAGTGGGGGTTCAGATAGGTGCTTCCATCAATATCGTAAGCCCCAATTCCCATCCATGTCAGGCGTTTTGCATCCAGATAGCCGCAATATAGCACATGCTGGAAAGCATTTTGGCGGATCGTGTCTTTCAGATTCAGGGTGATATCCACCACAAGAGGCTCACCGATTTTGCAGGAATAGTACTGCTGTCCCGTCTTAACTGACACTTCACTCCCTGGCTGTACGCTGCCGGATGATTTTTTCACCGTCACTTTACAGACAGCCTTCTTTCCATTATAAGTTTTGGCTGTGATCACTGCCGTGCCGGCTTTCTTTCCGGTTACCACACCCTTGCTGTTTACACCTGCCACGGTGTTATTGCTGCTTTTCCACTTAATGGTCTTTTTGTATGCTGTGCTGGGTGTAAACGACACTTTCAGAGTTGTCTGCTGTCCGGTCTCAATGGTGAGTTTCTTCTTACTCAGGGCAATTTTTACCGGAACTGCCAGAGGAGCCAGTCTGGGAATCCCTTTGCCATAATATTTATCCCACCCTTTGGAACCTAAGTCTTTCACATTCTTTTTCACCAGTTTCTCAATGGCAGCCGGTTTTTTCTTTGGATACACCAGTTTATACATAGCTGCCACAGCGGACACATGGGGCGCCGCCATGGAAGTTCCGCTGTCTGATTTGTACCCGCCGGGTACTGTGCTTATGATATTCACTCCCGGTGCTACAACATCCAGGGCTTTCCCATAATTGGAAAAATAAGCACGTCTGTTATACTGGTCCACCGCTCCCACTACAATCGCTTTTTTCAGATGAGCCGGGCATGACCGGGCGGTATTGCGGTTCTCATTTCCGGAAGCTGCAACTACCGTAACTCCCTTCCTGACTGCATGGGAAATCCGCTCATCCATATATTTGCTGTGGGCTCCGCCCAGACTCAGGTTAATTACTTTTGCCCCGTGTTTCACCGCATATTGAATTCCCAGGCCAATAATAGATGTATAACCGCCGCCCCGGCTGTTCATCACCCTCACGGGCATAATTTTCACTTTCAGCCCCGGCGTACAGTCCACGATCGTCCCAGCCACATGGGTGCCATGTCCAATAGGATCGGATACATTAGTGTTAAGGCTGATAAAGTTATACCCTTTCACAAGCCTTTTAGACAGCCTGGAATGTCTGCTCACCCCGGAGTCCACAACCGCCACTTTGATCTTCCTGGATGTGACTGCAGCCACATACTTAGCATATTTGTCCGCGCCCATAGCGCTCACGCCCCAGGAAATCGAATCTGCGGCCATTTTTTCATCTATTGCTTCGCACTCCACATATTCATCCAGTTCGGCATATGCTACGCCCGCCTGTTTCCTGATTCGTGCCAGCGCTTTCTCTGCTTCCCCGGCATTGTCATACTGCATTAAATATGTATGGTCCGGACTTTTCACCGCCTCCGCAGCGCCATAGGCATCCGGCCGAAAGTTTCCGTCCGCCTTCACAATCAACCGCCCGGAGGAAAAAGAGCCCTGGCTTTCCCGGCTCTTTATCCCCATGGTTTCATAGCTGGCTGCCATTCTGGACGCTGCCTCTGAAAATTCTTCAAAGCTCCTGGTTTCCTTCACCTTTGTATTTGGGCGGTCTGCTGCTTTTACTGTCTGTATTCCTGCCGGAAACCACATGATAAGCAAAAGCCACAGCAGCAATCTCCTATTCATTTTCAAAACTCCTTTCAAAACAACGGCAGTTCCTGCTGCCTGGCCACCTGCACCCGGGATACGATCATCGTTTCCGGCTCAGCTCCCTGGAGATGATCCGCTTTCAGATACTGCATTCCTGTCCGCAGGCTGGCCGCCAGCAGATTCAGCACATAGATATTGTCAAACCGGTGGTAAATAGATTCTCCTCCCAGCCCGGTGAGACAAATCAGCTGGGTATTGGCTTTCTTTGCCACATCCATCAGGGGTTTCAGAAGATGAGCCGCGTTAGTCTGGGCAAATGGATTATCCATCAGCAGAACTTTTCCCTCATTTTTATCCGCTAAAATATCCGAGTCGTCTTTGCGCATATAGTGAAGAAGGCTGGACAAGATCACAAATGCGGAGAGAAATCCTTCCCCGCCGGAATTGCGGGCCACTTCTGTCCAGGTGATAGCGTACTCCCTCTGCGCCTCAATTTTATAAAGGCGGATCTGCACATTTCCTATCCCCACTACCGCATCATAGAGATTTCTTGTGGTAATCTGCGTTCCAAAGTATTCCTGGGCATTTTCATTTTTCTCAAATAATCCCAGACCTTTTCTTGTGACTTCATCAATGAAATCATTGAGATGCAGCAGATACATACATTTTTTCATTTTCTTCCCAGTCCGGCAGCTGGATTTTCAGCATTTTCACCGGCTTTTCCCGGATGGTGATGGTGGAATTGCGGTCAATCTTTCCCAGATTCTCATGAACCTCCCAGATATATTCCTGGAGAAGCTCTACAATCCGTTCTTTTTCTTTTTCTACCAGGGAAATATCAACCTCACGAAGCCCCTCCTGCACCTGTATCATCGTCTGCAAAAGTTCATCCA
>CANSYV010000151.1 GCA_947651335.1 uncultured Lachnospiraceae bacterium | reverse complement strand
AAAATGTTTTATTGCAGCCGGCTACAATAGTCCACGTTTGACTGCTCACAGCACAATAATAACAAGTCTTATCAATCCGCACCACAATTCCCATATGTGTTACAGGCGTTATACTCTCTCTGTTCCAGAGTACGCGGACAGCAACCGGATACCATGAGAAGCCCAGAGCCTCCAGCAGATGGCCCAGCAGAGTATTCAATTCGAAACAGTAGCCGCCTCGTCTCTTTTCTACAATTTTTTCAAAAAGAGCGTCTTCCTTCAGAACGGGAATCCTGCCGGCATCGAACACATCCAGATTTTCGAAAGGGACATGTTCCAAATATCCACGGATTAATACTTCCAGTGTCCGTGCATCCTTTTCCGCGGCTTCTCTGCCGTCTGATTTCAGTGGGATGGTTTCGTTTCCGATCCGTTTTAGCAAAGCCGATATCTTTTCCTGGTTCATTCTTTGTCTCCTGTATGTATAAACTGGCATATTAATATAAGTAGATTCTCAAAATATGTATTTAGTATATCGGGTTCCCTGCCGTTTGTAAATACGCATTTTGCGCAAAGGCTGCCGGGAAATGGGGCGGACACTTGACACACTGTACCGCGAAAAGTATAATAGTCCGTAGATGTCAGAGGGAACGTGCATATGGAAGGACACGCTCTAAGAGAGTCTCAGATGTATGCAGCGGCAAAAGAGAAAACATTTAAAATACTGGCGATGTACTGGCACATGGCTGTAAGGAGGTAGTTCATGTCTGTAACAGAACGGGGGCAGTCCGGGGAGAAGATTGACGGGTTTATATCTCTGGATTTGTCAGATGAATTGGAGCACGCGATACAGGTAAGTAATCTGGCCTATGAAGTGAGCCATGAACTGAATCTGGAGGAGAATTATTGTTATGAACTGGCTGTGGCCGGAATGCTTCACGATATTGGAAAGCTGAAGCTGTCCAGCTGTTTTGAAGAAGATCAGGAGCCTCTGGTGATTGAGGAATTGAAATATGTGCGTACGCACCCTGCGCTGGGCTATGAGGAGCTGGTCGGGCAGGGATATTCAGACAATATATTGAAAAGTATTTTGTATCACCATGAAAATTATGACGGGAGCGGTTATCCGGGAAATCTGCGGGGGGAAGAGATTCCCCTGGGGGCCCGGATACTCCGGGTGTGCGATGTGTATTCAGCCCTCTGTGCGGACAGGCCGTATCGAAAGGCTTTTGAAAAAGAAGCGGCCATGGAGCAGATGATTAAGGATGTAAAATTGTTTGATATGCAGATTTTTCTGGCTTTCCAGAGAGTTGCCCATGAAGATGTGGAGGAAAATAAAGATGAAGAAAAAACCTGTGACCGGCATGAGGGATATTCTGCCGGAGGAGATGGAGATCCGTAACTATGCCATGAATTTGATCAGGGAGACTTATGGCAGTTTTGGGTTTCTTCCGCTGGAGACCCCCTGTGTGGAACATATTGAAAATTTGTCCAGCAATCAGGGCGGTGAGAATGAAAAATTGATTTTTAAGATTTTGAAGCGGGGAGAGAAGCTGAAGATTGACCAGGCACAGGAAGAAATGGACTTGGTGGACGGGGGGCTGCGCTATGATTTGACACTGCCGCTGTCCCGTTATTATGCCAGCAATGCCAGCAGGCTGCCTGCTCCTTTTAAGGCCCTGCAGATGGGGAATGTGTGGAGGGCGGACCGGCCGCAGAGAGGGCGTTTCCGTCAGTTCATGCAATGTGATATCGACACATTGGGGGACCCCACCTGTCTGGCGGAGATTGAGCTGATTGCCGCCACCAGCACGCTGCTGGGAAGACTGGGTTTTAAAGGATTCACCATACGCATTAATGACAGGAAAATCCTGAAAGCCATGGCCCGTTACAGCGGATTCCCGGAAGAAAGTTTTGACACAGTGTTTATTATTCTGGACAAGATGGATAAGCTGGGAGCAGAAGGTGTGGTCCAGGAGCTGATCAGCCAGGGATTTCCGGCAGAGGCGGCTGACAGGTATATGGAGCTGTTTTCCCAGGTGGATTCCAGCGTGGAAGGTGTGAGGCGCTGTGGAGAGATTCTGGGGGACGCGGCAGATGCCGGGAGCATTGACAACCTTATCCGCATCATGGAAAGTGTGGAGGCTGTGAAGACAGCGGACTTTGCCATAAAATTTGACCCTGCGCTGGTGCGGGGGATGTCTTATTATACAGGGCCTATTTTTGAAGTGTCCATAGATGGGTTCGGCGGTTCTGTGGGCGGCGGCGGACGCTATGATGAAATGATCGGGAAATTTACGGGGCAGGATACCTGTGCATGTGGATTTTCCATTGGGTTTGAGCGGATTGTGATGCTGCTGATGGAACAAAAATTCCAGGTTCCGGCTGCCAGCAGGAAGATTGCCTGTCTCATTGAGAAGAACATGCCGTCTGAACGGATGCAGGAAATACTGAAGCAGGCACAGGATCTTCGTGAGGCGGGAAATCAGGTAAATACAGCGGTTATGAAAAAAAATAAGAAATTCCAGAAAGAGCAGCTGAAAGAGGAAGGCTATGAAGAGATTCTGGAATTTTATCGGGAGGGATTGTAAAAAATGGCGGAGACAATGCAGGGACTGCACAGAAGCGCCAGGTGCGCGGAGATTGGAAAAGAAGCCATCGGCCGGGAAGTGACGCTGATGGGATGGGTGCAGAAGAACAGAAACAAAGGCGGAATCATATTTGTAGACCTGAGAGACCGCTCCGGGGTGATGCAGCTGATTTTTGAAAATGGCAGTATTGATGAGGAAGGCTTTGAAAAAGCGGGAAAGCTGCGCAGTGAATATGTGATCGCAGTCACAGGGACTGTGGAAGCCAGGTCCGGCGCGGTAAATGAGAATCTCGCCACAGGGGAGATTGAGATTCGTGTGCGCAGTCTGCGGATTTTGTCAGAGGCTCAGACCCCGCCGTTCCCTATTGAAGAAGACAGCAAGACAAAAGAGGAGCTCAGGCTGAAACACCGTTATCTGGATCTGCGGCGGCCGGATCTGCAGAAGAATCTGAAGATGAGGAGCCAGACAGCGGCATTGGTGAGAGAATACTTTATCAAAGAGGGATTTCTGGAGATCGAAACCCCCATGCTCACCAAGAGTACGCCGGAGGGAGCCAGGGATTATCTGGTGCCCAGCCGGGTCCATCCTGGGACCTTCTATGCTCTGCCACAGTCTCCGCAGATATTTAAACAGCTGCTGATGTGCTCAGGCTGTGACAGATATTTTCAGATTGCCCGGTGCTTCAGGGATGAAGACCTGAGAGCGGACCGTCAGCCGGAATTTACCCAGATCGACCTGGAGATGTCCTTTGTGGATGTGGACGACGTGATTGATGTAAACGAGCGTCTGCTGGCAAAATTGTTCCGGGAAATGCTGGGAGTGGAAGTTTCCCTTCCCATTGCGCGGATGACCTGGCAGGAGGCTATGGACCGTTTTGGCTCTGATAAGCCGGATTTGCGCTTTGGCATGGAGCTGCAGGACGTGACGGAAGTGGTAAAAGGATGTGGTTTTGCAGTATTCCAGAGCGCCATAGAGCAGGGAGGAAGCGTCCGGGGTATTAATGCCAAAGGCCTTGGCGGCATGTCCCGGAAAAAGATTGATAAATTAGTGGATTTTGCCAAAGATTTCGGTGCGCGGGGTCTGGCGTGGGCGGCTGTAGGTGAAGACGGCAGCATGAAGTCTTCTTTTGCAAAGTTTATGTCAGAGGAAGAGATGGGATGTCTGGTAAAAGCCATGTCCGGGCAGCCGGGGGATCTGCTGTTATTTGCGGCAGACAAGAACAAAGTTGTGTACGATGTGCTGGGAAATCTGCGGCTGGAACTGGCCAGACAGCAGGAGCTGCTGGATAAAAGTGAGTATAAATTTGTATGGATTACCGAGTTTCCTCTGCTGGAATGGTCAGAAGAAGAAAACCGCTATACCGCCATGCATCATCCATTTACTATGCCCATGGAAGAAGACCTGGAATTTCTGGATACGAATCCCGGCAGAGTGCGGGCAAAGGCATATGATATTGTGCTGAACGGAACAGAGCTGGGAGGCGGAAGTGTCAGGATTCATCAGAACCATATTCAGGAAAAAATGTTCCAGGTGCTGGGATTCACCAAAGAGGAGGCTTATGAGCAGTTTGGATTCCTGCTGCGTGCATTCCAGTACGGAGTTCCGCCCCATGCAGGGCTGGCTTATGGCCTGGACAGGCTGGTGATGCTTATGGCTGGTACTGACAGCATCCGGGATGTGATTGCATTCCCGAAAGTGAAAGACGCCTCAGACCTGATGGCCGAGGCGCCCAGTGTGGTGGACGAGAAACAGCTGGAAGAACTGCAGATTGCTGCCCTGAAAAAAGAATAGAATGATTGTAAAGAACCTGCTTCTTTTTTGCATGCGGCAAAGTATAGAAGCAGGTTTCTTCTTATTTTACAGTTATTTATCCAGAATCGCTGGAGGTGGTTGGATTTTCTATATTTCCGTCACTGATGGAAAGCTCTGTATTCGAAGTAAAATCACCGAACAGAGCATCCCCCAGCTGGCTGCTGGATTGGAGTTTCCAGCCGATGCCGTCATTGATCATGGACAGAGACACAGACTGTGACTGGGTGGCTGTGTTGTCAGTGATGCATTTGACCAGCAATTCATTGGATTTTTTCAACCTGCCCTGAGCACCGTCAATCAATGCCTTGGAAGTGGACAGGTATTCCTTTAATTTTGCGTTGTACTGAGCCAGAATTTCCTTGGAAGAAAAGCTTATGGAAATCATGGATATTGTAGATGATAACG
>CANSYV010000150.1 GCA_947651335.1 uncultured Lachnospiraceae bacterium | reverse complement strand
ATAAATCCCCATGAACTCATCTCCTTACTTTATGAAAGACTTTACAATGTATTTTCAAACAATTCCCCCAGCCGCATGGTGACTTTACTGTTGCATGGTTAAAGCCCCCGGGGGACATGTTATAGAGTATTCTATGGATTTTTTCTGTCTTTTTGTAATCACTTTTATTGAATGGCATCCGGCCGTCTCCTTTTTCTCAATTATAGCAAATGCACATACCTTGTCAATAAAGAATCCGGCCGGTCTTTATCAAATAAAAGCCGCGCAGAGGAAACCCGGCAGGCCAGCCCCAGGAAAAAACCGCCTGGCAGGCATTCTTCAAAGCCTCCAGGCGGTTTTACATTCTATGCGCTATTCTTTTGTCCATGACGGCTCATCGGCTTGCTCATCCTGTACTTGTGCCGTGCCCACGGCGCTGTCGATCAGTTTTAACATCTCCCACATGGAGCGGAAATATACGGTCTTATCCTGGTCCATCCAGGTAATGCGCCCCTGCCAGCTGCTGTTCTGCCTGTGCTGGACGCGGATGATAAATGTTCCCAGATCTCCATGCATATTCAATAATTCTTCATCATTCATGACCTTTGCCCTCCCTGCGCTCTGGCTTATATGCGGTATCTCTCCTTCAAATGTCCGGCTGTTGGTACCTGGGTGGGGGAAATTGATGGAGTCGTAAAAATGTTCCAGTTCAAATAGAAATTGCTCCATATGGGTGATAGGAATGGGCTTTTCGCTATAGGCATGGCAGAGTCTGCCTGTCATCTGCTGCGGCCCATACTGATCTACACACAAAACCACTCCATTGGGTGTGCCTATGTACCACTGGGTCTTTTCCATGTGCTCACCCCTTCCTTATTCCGGCAGTATCCACACTGTCTGCCTCACAGATAACACTGTTGACGTAATACTGGACTCCGGTGCGCTGACGGCCTGTGAGGAAGCGGCAGTTGATCCGCTTCTGCAGGATACGGCAGTTTTCCCGGGTGGTGTTCACCAATAGGAGCAGGTATTGTCCGGCTCCATAGCGGTTGATAGCATCCCCACGGCGCACGGAAAGACGGATGGCTTCTTCCAGCCGCTGGGACAATTCCCCCAGGAGAGGCCCTTCCCGCATGGGAATGCCTTTGCTGTCCACTACGGTGCACAGCATCAGGTACACAGACTGACCGCCCCGCTCCATCATCCGTGCCACCATCTGGTAGATGCCCTGGAACACCGGATAGGAACATAGATAACCGCCGGGCTGACCGCCGCTGTCCTCGATAAGCCTGCCCTGTATCTCATCCAGCACTTCATAGTGGTGTCCCATCTGAGAGCCAAGCCTGTCCAGAAGCTCCATCAGCCGTCCAGAAGGGCGCAGTCCCTGTTCCTGAAAGTAGAGCTCCACCGTATTATCGTACAGTTTCCGGGCATCTTCATACCGGCCCATAGACACCAGAGCTTCCATGGTGATGGTCTCCCAGTCTGCCAGCGGGCTGACTCTGGCAGCATGGAGCCCCAGGGATTCCATCTGCCGGTAATCCTGGCTGCTGCGCAGCAGCTGTGCCGCCTTTTCCACACAGGCAAAGAACAGCGCCCTGTACCGCCGTGCCTCCTGTGCTGCCCATAACATGCCTGCCTGCGCTCCGAGGAATTCTCCTGTATAACAGTGACAGGCATCCAGATAGAGTTTCAGCGCTTCTGACGGGTCCTTCTCCGCTTTTGCCTTCAGAGCAAGGCGGTCGAATTCCGCCGCGTCTTCCAATACCGGAAGTTCCTCTGTCCAGTAATAAACGCCTTTGTGCTGTCTGATGTAATTTACATCCGGCAGTCCTGCAGCTTTCAGTTTTTTCTTTGCATTGTAAATGACACTGCGCATGGCATGATGGATGTCTGCAATATCCCTGTCCTCAAAAAGTATGTGTTCCAGACGGTCGCGGCTGATGCCGGAAGACTGGCTGTGAAGGAGTATCTGCATCAGATATACAAACTGGGTCTCCCGGGATTTGGACCTGCCGGTAACCGGCATTCCATTCCATGACATAGAAAAGCCGCCAAACATCTGTACCCGCAAAATATTGTCATCTATTTTCATCCCTGTCCTCACGACCTTTCAATTTCCACGCTGCCCCATGGAGAATGACAGCCAGCATAATCACACTGGCGGCAGCAATCTTCCCTGAAGTGTCTGAAAATGCCTGGGCGGCTTTTCCAGCACCTGGGATAGTCAGCCGGACTCTCCCAATAAAATTATCATAGGAAACAGGCTCCATGTCTTCTTTTTCATTGGCGTCCCCTTTGGTGATAAATTCCCCCATAAATTCCCGGTTTTCCATAACACGGTGGGTGATGACCGCAGTGGAATCATGGCCTCCGTAGAAAGCGATTACGTCATCCTGCTTTATATTTTCCGGCCTGTCACTCTGGATATACAGCAGGCTTCCCACAGGGATGGCCGGTTCCATACTGCCGCTGACTACTGTATAGAGCTGGTATCCAAACACCCGCGGGACTGTCAGCGGCAGGCATACGGCCACAAGCACAATTAATAAAACAGTGCCCAGTGAACTGCAGACTGCAGCCACCGGGCGTTTCTTTGTCTTTTTTTTATCCATATGGAAGTTACCCTGACCACCGTTTTGCCTGTGATGTTACTCATTTTTGACGGTGATTCCTTTCTGGTCCCTGCGTTTTTTCACCACCACAGCCAGTATTGCAAGGGCAGAGACGGCTGCTATGGCAATTCCAATACATGCTGCCAGGGGAAGCCCTTTCTTGACTACTTTATCCAGCTGAATGTTACTGGCAGGGATTTCTTCTTCATCCAGGTCTTTCAGATCCTGATTAGCCAGAGGCACCTGTTCATCCCCCAGTTCCTGCAGAGGCGCCTGATCTTCTTCCTCTCCGGCAGTCTCTGTGCCTTCTTCTTCTGCCTCAGCGGTTTCTTCTCCGGTCTCTTCCTCGTCCGCGGTTCCTTCTTCTGCCGTTGTTCCCGGAATAGCTGCCGGAACAGCCCCTGGCAGCAGTTCGGTTATGGTATTGGTGGTGGTGCCCGGAGTTCCTGTCTGCCGGGTGACGATTCCTCTGTCTGCCTCATGATAGGTAAACGTAAATACGTTTTTGGCCTCATTGGCGTCCAGCGTTTTGGCCAGAGCTCTTACGTCCGGTTCATACCCGTCTTTGTATTTATAGGCAATCACCGGTTTATCTCCCACATTGCCATAGAAGGTCTCGCTGGGAAGAAGCTCATTTCCGTCCGCATCCTGGTAATTCACCGTGTATGCCACCATATTTCCTTTGACTCCGTAGGCCAGCACGCAGTCCGCATCCCGGTCTACCCGGTATGCATAGGCTGCCACGCTGTTGTCCTGTCCGCTCTGGCGGATTCCCTTAATATAATAGCGGTTCTGGGCATTGTACCTGACAGCGTCTGTCTGTAAAATATTCTGGTCAAAGGTGATCACATCATTTTTTTCCAGGCCGCTGACTGTTATCATTCCTTTTGCGGTACTTACGCTGCTTTTGGCTTTGCTGCCGCTTTCTGTCTTATCCACTGTGATCCAGGGAGCGGCATTTTCTGCGAATGTTCCCTGATTGCCTGCGTAAATGGTCACTGTATAAGTATATCTTTCCGGCTGGGCGGCCTGTACGCCCACAGCCGGAAGAATTCCGGCAAAACAGGCTGCTGTCAAAAGCGGAAGGATTTTCTTTGTCATCTTCATTCCCGGCTTCCTCCTTCTCTGTCTTTGTCTGCCCGCCGCCTTTTTATGGCAGATGCCCCTAGAATCAGAAATACAATTCCGGCTGCAAGGGCCGCCAGACACCAGGGCAGGATCTGGGTAGGGTCATTAGTCTGCACTGCGGCGGCAATGATGCTGGGCGAATCCTGCCGCAGCGTCCGCCGTACTGTATTGGTTATGGGAGTGGGGGTTACGGTTACCTCCCGGGCTTCTGCCTTTTCCACCGCAAAGTTCATCTGCAGTCTTGCCAGGGTATCCTGGTAGACATTGCCCTGGCTTTCTCCGTCCAGCTTTACTGTGAGATACACGGACCCGTTCTGTCCGTTCTGCAGGGTATCCAGATAAAAATAGTCTTTTAAGGAGCCTGTGGCCTGATAAAGCCCTTCTCCAGCGCTGTCGTTCCCCTCATTTTCACCGCCCACAGCTTCGCTGTTATATAATACATTTTCTATGCCGTCCGGACCCACATAAGCCAGCCGGTAAGTGTAAGCTCCTCCTTCGGCTGTGTCCTGGCTGTCCTCCAGGGTTGCCAGCACTTCATTAGTCATATACCAGTCTGTGGCCATGCCGCCGGAGTTTTTCAGAACCACCTGCAGTTCCATGCTGTCGCCGGGCTGGATGCTGGTGATCTCCTCCGCCATCTCAGAGGAACTGAAGCTGCTGTTCATTTTGCTGCCGTCAAAAACCACCTGCCAGTTTTTGGAACCTTTGTGGTCTTCCGCATGGACAGGCATCACCCCGCCCAGGCTTATGAGACAGGCAAGCCCCAGACAAATTATTTTCTTTTTCAAATCCGGCACCTCCTATTGATGCAGAGTCAGAGTTCCGTCTGCCGCTACATCCACATCTATCCCCCAGGCACTTTTTATGGCTTCCTGGGCATTGTGGGTCTGTACGGCATCCACTTCTGCTGTCAGATTAAACTGGTAACCATCATAGAGATATTCGGTGGTAATGGTCTTATATTCTTTTCCATTCACCTGCTTTGATGTAACGGTCTCTTTCACCTTTTTGGCAATATCCGAACTGATGCCGGGTCAGACCTGATTATTCTCCAGAAACACAGCAACAAAAAAGC
>CANSYV010000149.1 GCA_947651335.1 uncultured Lachnospiraceae bacterium | reverse complement strand
GTAACAAACTATAATATTTCAGTTATCAAAGAAGCCAGGCTCTTCCTGGGAAAAGTCTATCTGGAGCAGCAGGATTCTGCCAATGCCAGGGCTATGTACCAGGAGTATGCCAATGAGGGAGGCAATGCCGCCCGGGCATACAACGGGCTGGCTCTCTGCGATATGGCGGAGGGAAATTATGACGGGGCGCTCCAGAATATAGCGGCAGGACTGCAGTCCGCAGACCAGGAGAGTGCCCAGGATCTGCTGTATAATGAGGTAGTGGCTTATGAGAATAAAAGGGACTTTGCCACTGCCAGAAATAAAATAACAGAGTATCTGGCCAGGTATCCAGATGATGAAAATGCACAGAGAGAAGCGGGTTTTCTGCAGAACAGGTAGATAAAAAATACATGATATGGCCTTGGCGGAGTTTGAAAAACACAATATATAGTAAATGCGTACTTGACGTATCGCATCAGCCCTGTTACAATAGTCCCATACGTCACTGACAGACACGCTTTCAGGAAAGCCGCCGGCAAAGTGCCGCGGGGCAGGTTTTGGAAGCAGCTACAAATCAGGAAAAAAATGGGAGGCAGTTTTATGTTTCAGGTAATTAAACGTGATGGGCAGATTGTGGAATTTCAGCTGGATAAAATCAATGAGGCGATCCGTAAGGCTTTTGAGGCGAAGGACAAGCAGTATGGAGACGACATTTTGGGATTGCTGGGCCTTCGCGTGACTGCAGATTTCCAGAGTAAGATAAAAGATGGACAGATTACAGTAGAAGATATTCAGGACAGTGTGGAGAACGTACTGATTCAGACCGGTTATGGTGATGTGGCCAAGGCGTATATCCTGTACCGGAAGCAGAGGGAGAAGATCCGCAACATGAAGTCCACCATCCTGGACTATAAGGAGATTGTGGACAGTTATGTAAAAGTGGAAGACTGGAGAGTGAAAGAAAACTCTACCGTTACGTACTCTGTGGGAGGATTGATTTTAAACAACTCAGGGGCTGTGACAGCCAATTACTGGCTTTCAGAAGTTTATGACCCGGAGATTTCCCAGGCCCACAGAAATGCGGATATTCATATCCACGATTTATCCATGCTCACCGGATATTGCGCGGGCTGGTCATTAAAACAGCTGATTCAGGAAGGGCTGGGAGGAATCCGGGGCAAGATCACATCCTCTCCGGCAAAGCATTTGAGCGTTCTGTGCAACCAGATGGTGAATTTCCTGGGGATTATGCAGAATGAATGGGCGGGGGCACAGGCGTTTTCATCCTTTGACACCTATCTGGCGCCCTATGTGAAGACAGACCACCTTACTTATCCGGAGGTGAAAAAGTGTATTGAATCCTTTATTTACGGGGTGAATACACCCAGCCGCTGGGGAACCCAGGCGCCTTTCTCCAATATCACCCTGGACTGGACCGTGCCGGATGACCTGGCAGAGATGCCTGCCATTGTGGGCGGGAAGGAAATGGACTTTTGCTATAAAGACTGCAAAGAAGAGATGGACATGATCAATAAGGCGTTCATCGAGACCATGGTGGAAGGTGACGCCGAGGGCAGAGGGTTCCAGTACCCCATCCCCACATACTCCATCACCCGTGACTTTGACTGGTCAGATACAGAGAATAACCGTCTTCTCTTTGAGATGACATCCAAATACGGGACGCCTTATTTCTCCAATTATATTAACAGCGATATGAAGCCCAGCGATATCCGCAGCATGTGCTGCCGTCTGCGTCTGGATCTGCGGGAACTGCGGAAAAAGACAGGGGGATTCTTCGGCTCAGGGGAGAGCACAGGTTCCATTGGAGTAGTGACCATCAACATGCCCAGGATTGCCTATCTGTCCAAGACTCCGGAGGAGTTTTACCGCCGGCTGGATAAGATTATGGATTTGTCCGCGCGCTCTCTGCACATTAAGCGCGAGGTGGTGGGCAAGCTTCTGGAGGAAGGTCTGTATCCTTATACCAAACGGTATCTGGGCAATTTCGACCACCATTTCTCCACCATCGGTCTGGTGGGTATGAATGAAGTGGGTCTGAACGCTTCCTGGCTGGGCAGCAGCATGGAGAACGAGAAGACGCAAACATTTACCAGAGATGTGTTAAATCATATGAGGGAAAAACTGTCGGATTACCAGGAACAGTATGGAGAGCTGTTTAATCTGGAAGCCACTCCGGCGGAGTCAGCGGCTTACCGTCTGGCGAAACATGACAGGGAGCAGTGGCCGGATATCCTTACAGCGGGATGCAGCGGAGACACACCCTATTACACCAACAGTTCCCATCTGCCGGTGGGATATACACAGGATATCTTCGACGCCTTGGATATCCAGGACGAACTGCAGACCCTGTACACATCGGGAACGGTATTCCACGGGTTTATCGGGGAAAAACTTCCGGACTGGAAGTCCGCAGCTTCTCTGGTGCGCAAAATAGCCGAGAACTATCAGCTTCCCTATTACACCATATCCCCCACGTATTCCGTGTGCGCCGATCATGGATATATTGCCGGGGAACATTTTACCTGTCCCGACTGCGGACAGCCTGCGGAAGTTTACAGCCGCATTACCGGATATTACCGTCCGGTACAGAACTGGAATGACGGTAAGAGCCAGGAATATAAAAACAGGAAACTCTATGACATCAGACAGTCCAGCTGGAGTAAAAAAAGGCATAACCAGGTGGTCACCATTACCGGAGAGGATGTGGATATCCAGCCGGTTTCCGGAACGAAATATCTCTTTACCACAAGCACCTGCCCCAACTGCAAAGCCGCCAAGGCAATGCTGGCAGATGAGAAAGTACAGGTGGTAGACGCGGAGGAAAACCCGGATCTGGCCAAAAAGTTCGGCATCATGCAGGCTCCCACGCTGGTGGTCTGGAATGGAGAAAAGATGCAGAAATATGTGAATGCATCCAATATAAAAAAATATGTGCAGGATCAGAGATAAAAAGAGAGAGGGGAACCAATGGCTATCAAAATTTTACTATTAATAATCTTTTTTTCTGTGATGATAGGAGTGGGCTTCTATTCCAGAAAGCATGCGGGCAATGTTAATGACTTTGTCCTGGGAGGGCGCTCGGTGGGGCCGTGGCTGACGGCTTTTGCCTATGGTACTTCCTACTTTTCCGCGGTGGTATTTGTGGGATATGCGGGGCAGTTCGGTTGGAAGTACGGACTGTCTTCCACCTGGATCGGTATTGGAAACGCGCTGATTGGAAGTCTGCTGGCCTGGGTTATCCTGGGCCGCCGCACAAGGATTATGACCAATCACCTGGAGGCAGCCACCATGCCGGATTTTTTTGGAAAAAGATTCGACAGCAATGCCCTGCGCATCGCCGCGTCAGCCATTGCTTTTGTGTTTCTGATTCCCTACACGGCATCTTTGTATAACGGACTGTCCCGTCTGTTCGGTATGTCTTTTGACATTCCGTACACCGCCTGTGTGGTGTTAATGGCAGCGCTCACCGCTGTGTATGTGATTCTGGGGGGATATATGGCTACAGCCATCAATGACTTTATCCAGGGTATCGTCATGCTGGGAGGGATTGTGGCAGTTATCGCCGCAGTACTGAACGGCCAGGGCGGTTTTATGAATGCGGTGGCTGAGCTGGCGAAGCTGGAGAGCGATGTGCCTGTGACAGCAGGACAGCCGGGAGCCTTTACTGCTTTCTTCGGGCCGGACCCCCTGAACCTTCTGGGCGTAGTGATTCTCACCTCTCTTGGAACCTGGGGGCTTCCACAGATGGTACATAAGTTCTACACCATCAAAGATGAAAAGGCCGTGACAGCAGGTACGATTATATCTACCTTCTTCGCGCTGGTCATATCAGGGGGATGTTATTTCCTGGGCGGCTTTGCCCGGCTGTTTGACAACCAGTCCCTGTACGGTCCGGACGGCGCCATTGCCTACGACGCGGTGATTCCGTCTATGCTGTCCACCCTGCCGGATCTGTTAATCGGTATCGTGATTATACTGGTGCTGTCCGCATCCATGTCCACCCTGTCTTCCCTGGTGCTGACTTCCAGTTCCACTCTGACACTGGACTTTATCAAGGGGAATCTGGTGAAAGATATGAGCGACAAGGTACAGCTTCTGGTGATGCGGGTGCTGATTGTGTTCTTCATTGTGGTCTCCGTGGTGCTGGCATTGAATCCGCCCACCTTTATCGCCCAGCTGATGGGAATCTCCTGGGGAGCTCTGGCCGGAGCATTCCTGGCGCCGTTCCTGTATGGGCTGTGCTGGAAAAAGGTCACCCGTCCCGCAGTGTGGGCCAGCTTTATCTGCGGCGTGGGAATCACTGTGCTGAACATGTTCCTGCATTTTATCCAGTCACCCATCAATGCCGGGGCTGCGGCTATGATCGCAGGTCTTGTGGTGGTGCCTGTGGTAAGCTTGATCACTCCGGTCTTCGATAAGAAGAAAGTGGATGATATTTTTGAATGTTATGAGGAAACGGTGTCTGTGAGGAAGAAGACTTCTTTGCCGGAGAAGGCGTGATGGTGATCGCCGGGAAAGCGGAGATGTGTGATTAGAAAAAATGAATATTTTCTGAAACTTTTGAGAGACTTTGATGATATTTCAGAGTCTCTCTTTTTGTGAGAAAATCTACTCATCTGGGCAAAGGATGACTCCCACGATTATGACCAGACATACCGCTGGGGACAAAGAGGCGGTTACGACTGTTCCGGTGCAGTGATACAGCCATACCGGAATTATCCGTAGGATGCAATTCTGCGGTATCCAGAAGAAAATCAGGAGGGAAGCTATATGATTTGCATAAAAACAGTTCAAAAAG
>CANSYV010000148.1 GCA_947651335.1 uncultured Lachnospiraceae bacterium | reverse complement strand
GGGATGAGCGCACGCTTTGCGCTGGAAAAAAGAAGCAGAAGGAAAGGCAGGAAAGAACTTCAGATGAGTATGCACGGCTTCAGGAAATTGACCGGCTTCTGGAAAGGATTAAAGATATCCAAAAGGAGGAACAGCAGCAATGATTGAGCCAATTAATAATTTTGTGGACGCCATGGTGGACAGCCAGGAACAATTTGAACGCATACAGGTAGAAATTGAGCGTAAGGATAAAGAGATGGCTGGCAGCATCCGGCGTTTTCAGGAACGGATTAAAGAGGTGATGTCCAGGGGGCTGGAAACAGAAGATGAGGAACTCTTAGGACTTTATAACAGAGCACAGGAGAGTCTGGGCCTGCTGCTGGACACTGTGGCGGCAGATATTGAGAAAACACAGAAAGGGATGGAGTTCATCAAAAAATATGAACAGTCTTTCAATGTAGCGGTATTCGGAAAAGTAAAAGCCGGAAAAAGCTATCTGGGAAATTTCGTAATGGGGAATCTGATCCGTGATATGGGAATTGCCACCTCTTATGATAACCTCCCCCGGCCTGTGGTGGAGGTTTATGACAGGGGAAAAGTCTATACCCAGGCAGGCATGGCGGAAATAAAGGAAGATAAGGATGGGTTTGTGGTGGACCCCAATGAGGCCACAAGCGCGATCCAGCTTTTCCGCCTGGGTGCGCTGACATGGTTTGATACACCGGGTATTGGCAGCGTTACCTGGGAAAATGAAATGCTGGCCAAAGACTATGTGGATAATGCGGATTTAGTTATTTTCACCAGCAACTCCGATGCCGCTGGAACCCGGCAGGATTTTGCAGAGATGGCAGAGCTCCACAGTAAAGGGAAGCCGTTTCTGCTTCTGTTGACCCAGTCTGATACACTGGAGGAAGACTTTGACGAGGAAACCGGAGACATCATCAGCACGCTGACGGCAAAATCCGCAAAAGACCGGCAGGATACCCAGCGGTACATGGTGGAGACCCTGGTGGAACAGGGAATGGACAGGCTGAAGGAAAACGAGATTTTAACAATTTCGGCCATGCTGGCGGTAACTGCTTTGGAAGAACAAGATGAGAAGCGTTTCCGGGACAGCCATATGGGGGACTTTTTAGAAATTCTTACAGATATCACCAGGAATGAGGGGGCTGAACTAAAAAGGAAAACACCTGCCGGACGAATCAATGCGGCTATTGGCCAGATATTAAAACGTCTGGAGGAGACAGAACAAAGATTTGGGGAGTATCAAAACGACCTGGAAAGGAAACAAAAAGCATTAGGCAGCCGCAATGATATGTTGATGGAGCAGATGAAGCAGCAGTGCAGAAACCGGATGGATCGATTGATACGCAGGAAAACCGCTGAAGTCGAACAGAAGAAGTCATCTGTCAGGGCTGGGGAACTGGAGAAACTCCTCAGTGGGGAGATTTACAAAGTCCTTCTTTCTTCCTGTGCCGGTGAGTTTGCGTCCGGCCAGCACATCCTGTCAGACTATGCAGAAAAAATCCGTATGGAGGGCATGGGCGATCTGGAGATGAAAAAGGACAGAATCACTTATACCGTCCACAACGTTGAGCGTAGAGAGCGTGATCCGGATGGGATTTTAGAACATATAGGTTCTTTCTTTGGCAAAAAATATTATAAAACACGTAATGAAACGCAGGAGAAAGTATCAGAATTTGACATAGGCGTAAACGAACAGCAGATTTTAAATATGGCCTATGGCCAACTGAATGTACTTTTCGATACAGAAGTTCCAGAGCTGATGCAGAAGATCGGCGGGAGTTATCTGATGCAGATAACTGGTCTGATCCAGGCGGCTGCCAGATGCATCCAGGAAACGAAAGCAGAGCTGGAGAGTTTGAAATGCCCACTCTAATATTGAAATCGCTCAATGCCTGCAATCTGCGCTGTGCATACTGTTCTCTGGGAAAGAAAGAAAAAACAAAAATGCTCAGCGGCAGACAGATGCTGGATGCCTTGTATCTGTTTGCCAGCCGTGTCAGGAATCAGGGGGAAGACCGGGCATCCGTGATTTTCCACGGGGGCGAGCCTATGCTGCTGCCTGCCGGCCAGTATGGAAAGTGTATAGAAGCTGTCAGCAGGGATTTTACAGACATCCAGTTCCGGTTTGCCATGCAGACCAATGGAACACTGCTCTCACAGGAGTATTTGGAGTTATTTCAGGCCCACAGCATTCATATCGGTGTCTCTTTAGATGGGAGCCAGCCCATTCACGATGGACAGCGGTGTGATGTATACGGAAACGGCACGTATCAACTGGTTATGGAACATATTAAAATCCTTCAGGATCATGACATCCCGGTTTCTGCCCTTATGGTTTTGACAAAACCAGCCCTGGATTCTGGCCTGGAGTTTTTACAGAAGATGGATGCGTCCGGCATTCCGCTGAAAATCAACCCGCTGTTATCTCTTGGGGAGGCTGTCAGCCATCCAGAACTTGCATTAAAGCCGGGAGAATATGGCAGGTATTTAGCCCGTGTGTTTGAATATTTGGTGGAAAACCAGCTGGAACTGCATGTGTCTCCGTTAGAAAATCTCCTCTGCGCTGTTTTGGCTGGCAAAACGCCCCGCGGTTGTATCTATAATCCCCATTGCTGCCGTGAATTCTTATGTGTTGACCAAGAAGGGATGATATATCCCTGCGGCCGGTCTGCAGATGATTCCAGCAATGCGCTGGGCACCCTGGAGTATGGGATAACAGAAAACGGGCTTCACATCCTGGATATGCTGGAAGCCCGGAGAACCAATGACATGCCCCATGAATGCAGGCAGTGCAGATATGTTTCTTTATGTAATGCAGGATGCAGTGCAGACAGGCCGTGGCGGGATGGAATTGTGCAGCCCTGCGCCACATGCACGGATCAAAAATATATCATTCGTTATATCCGGACCCGTGGTATCGAACTTTTGAGCCGCCAGCTGCAAGAAGAACGTTTCAGACTTCAGAATACACTGGCAGAACAGGAGGCGCTTTATGGAATATGAGCTGCTTCTTCTGAATCTTACCCGGAATGTGGACAAGCGGGCATCTTATTTTCAGGAGTGTATCGGGCAGCACCTGATAGCGGCATACCTGGCTGAACATGGGTTCCGGGCAAAAGTTTATGCCGGAGACATCCTGCAGGGCAGACAGATTATCCGCCATGAAATGGAATCCCACGGCATTCGTTATATCGGGTTTTATGTAGGCGCAGACAATGTTGTTATGATTGGAAATCTGATACGCTGGCTGAAACGTACAGACAGCATGGTTACACTTGTGGGCGGACCGGAGGCAGCAGCACTGGGCAGAAAGTTCCTGAAAGATACAGGATGTGATTTTATCATTGCAGGCGAGGGAGAGCGGCCCATCCTGGCGCTGTTATCCTATCTGGAGAAGGGCATTGGACAGCTGGAACAAATCAAGGGCCTGCGCTGTTTGAAAAAAGATGGCACCTTTCATGCTGCACCGCAGGACGATTTGGTTACAGAGCTGGATAAAATGCCCTTTCCCAGACGGGAAGACAGTCTGAGCAGGCGTTTCCGCAGGGGCCGTGCCATAGGCATTCTGACTGGGCGGGGATGTCCGTTCCACTGCAGTTTTTGTTATGAAGGAGCAGTCTCCAAAACAGTCCGGCTGAGGAGTATTGGAAATGTGATGGAAGAAATTGACCAGGTTCGTGGCAGCAATCCCAATCTGGAGAGCGTGAATGTGTTCGATGATACATTTACCCTGAATACAGAACGGGTATATGAATTCTGCCGCAATATGAAGCAGCGGGGGCTTGCATGGACCTGTGAGGGGCATGTTTCCTGCCTGTATCAGCATCCGGAGATGATTGAAGTTATGGTAGATTCCGGTCTGACTGCCATGCAGATCGGGATTGAGAGCGGAAGCAGGCGGGTTCTGGACGCATACCAAAAACGTATAACTCCGGAAATGATTATAGAGACTGTCCGCCGCTGTTATCATGCAGGTCTGGCATCTCTGGCGGGAAATTATATCATCGGAGGGGCCTTTGAAAGCGATGAAACGCTGGAAGAAAGCCTGAAACACGCAAAGTCATTGATTTCAGAAGGTCGCGGCATGGTGGAGCTTAATACGGTCTTCTTTGCCCCCTATCATGGAACTCCCATTACCAAATGCCCAGAGAACTATGGGATGCGTTTGATTCCTGAGAGAATCGCGGAGAAAATTACAACGATGACAGAGCCTGTCAGTGAAACGCAGGGTTTATCGGTAGAGGAAATCATCAAATGGAGACAGACGTTTGACCAGCAGCTGCGGGAGCATTATCTTTTACAGGCTGCCCTTTGTACAAAAAAGGATTTATTCCGTAAGAAACTGGGAAATAAAAGAGAGAATGTGCTGAACCGTAAATGGTACGAAGCATGGATTCAGATTCCGCATTTTGAAGAATTCCTCCAGCATTCTGCCATTGAAGAACAGATGTATATGCCGGAAAAATATCCATTACATACAGGGATTGCCCGGAAAACAGGGGAGGGTTTCGTCGACGTGGATGGCGTTACGTTAACAGGAATCCGCTCAGATGCCTGGCATTGGGCAGATGGACGTCATACTGTGGCACAGCTTGCGCGGATGCGTGGCATTCCACTGGAAATGCTGGGAAACGTTTATTGTGAACTGAATCATTTTTGTTTTGTATACTTTTCAGATTTTTAGGAGGCGTACCTATCTTAGAGTGAATCATAAATGACTGTTTTACAGAAAGGAGAAAACGGGTGAGAAGAAAAATTGGAAAGTACATAAGTATGGGAATGACAGCAGTGATGCTAATAGGAGCTGTGCCGATG
>CANSYV010000147.1 GCA_947651335.1 uncultured Lachnospiraceae bacterium | reverse complement strand
ATAATCCCTACTTTGCTCCCTGCCTCTTCTTTTTCTTTACACCGATCATATTTGCGGCCATTCCCACGCATTCTTTTTCATGGGCCTGTAAAGTATCCAGCAGATCCTGGGCTGTCTGTTTATCTGTCTCGGACGCGGGTTCTGATTTTTGGTTCAGGAAAAATACGTCCTTCATAATCGGTCTGACCATTTTATGACTCCTTTTTAAAAGATTTTCCGGCTGTTAAGAACTGTTCCTTATTATAACATGGAAATGTGATATGGTACAATCCCTGGCACATATAATGATTCAACATCATGAGGCCATTTCCTATCATTATATAAGCTCTTTTAAATGTATGGCCTGACTTTTAAAGAGGAGGGTGCCTGATACATGAAACACAGATCCTTTCTATATACAGGCGGGGCCGCTCCAGAACTGAATCCCAAGGAACATCCGGCATTTTTTCTGAATATGCAGCGGGCAGTCCTTATGTCCCTGGAGAAGAAAAAACTGCTGACATCTTCACAGAGGGAGCGCTGTATGGAAATTCTGGAAGAACAATATGGGCAGAAATCCGTTGAGAGGGGGAGCTTCAGGTGGCAGTAGATAAATACGAAATGTTAAATCAGAAACGTAGACAGATGGACGAAAAGAAGCGGATTGCCGCTTACTGCCGTGTCTCCACGGACCACGAGGACCAGGCAGATTCGTTTGAAAGCCAGCAGCGGTATTTCAGGCAGTATATTGAGGCAAGAGAGGACTGGGAACTTTATGAGGTCTTTGCTGATAGGAAAGCCATGTATTGGATACAAAAAAATGTGGAAAGGATTGGATCATGGCAAAAAGTGTGATTATCATACCGGCTGCGAAGAAAAAAAATGCCGGTGGTTCTGCAGACAGACGGAAAAAACGCAGAGTTGCGGCTTATGCCCGGGTCAGCACGGACCATGAGGAGCAGCAGAGCAGTTATGAGGCCCAGGTGGATTATTATACAGAATATATAAAGAGGCGGGAGGACTGGGAGTTTGTTTCCGTGTATGCGGACGAGGGAATCACTGGCTGTAATACCAGAAAGCGGGAAGGATTCAACCAGATGGTGGCGGATGCCCTGAATGGGCGGATTGACCTGATTATCACCAAATCAGTGTCTCGGTTTGCCAGAAATACTGTGGACAGTCTCACCACCATCCGCAGATTGAAAGAACATGGGGTGGAATGTTATTTTGAGAAAGAGAATATCTGGACACTGGACGGCAAAGGGGAACTTCTTCTCACCATTATGTCGTCTCTGGCCCAGGAGGAGAGCAGGTCTATTTCCCAGAACTGTACATGGGGGCAGAGAAAGCGGTTCGCGGACGGAAAGGTCTCAGTGCCATTTGGGCGGTTTCTGGGGTATGACAGGGGGGAGGACGGCAATCTGGTTCTGAATGAACAGCAGGCCGTGGTGGTCCGCAGAATATACGGATTGTTCCTGCAGGGACGTTCCCCTTATGCCATTGCAAAAGTTCTGACCCAGGAGGGCATTCCTTCCCCAGGGGGCAAGGGGGTGTGGGCCCAGAGCACGGTACGAAGCATTCTCTGCAATGAAAAGTATAAAGGAGACGCCCTTTTGCAAAAAGTGTATACCGTGGATTTCCTGTCGAAAAAGAAAAAGGTGAATGAAGGAGAAATTCCTCAGTATTATGTGGAGGGAAATCATGAGGCCATTATTTCCCCCGCTGTTTTCGACGCGGTGCAAAGCCAGATGCAGCAGCGCCGCCAGGAGAGAAAACGCCAGAGCTGCGCGGGAGTTTTTTCCGGCAGAATCAAATGCGGCAGCTGCGGCGGCTGGTATGGCCCGAAGGTGTGGCACTCCAATGATAAATATAGGAAAGTGGTCTGGCAGTGCAATGATAAATTTCAGGGCAGGGAAACATGCCGGACACCTCATCTGGATGAAAAGATGCTCCAAAGACTGTTTGTGAGAGCAGTGAATCTTATTTTCAGCGGCAGGGAAGAAGTCATGGAAAAATGCCGGATTCTGCTGGAAAATGTCTGCGGCGTTTTCAGAGAGCAGGCGGAACAGTTCCTCGCCCAGCTGGAACAGCTGGACGGGATCTATACTCAGTTTGATGAGGAAAGCTGGTACGCTCTTGTGGAGTCTGTCACAGTCTTTCACAGGGAAGATATCCGGATTGTTTTTAAGAATGGGAAAGAAGTACGGTTACAGGACACCGAATAGAGAATCCACATTTCCCTCAATAATCCGGCTGCTGGGGTTTTCGGCATTTTCCAGCATGGCCTCCACCTTATTGGCCAGAGTGACGTCAATAAAGTGGTCCATATTGATTCCTCTCAGCTGGAAAAACAGCGCGGGGTCATTGTCCAGACGTACACCTACACCGTAAAGGGCGGCAGCCACATGCTTACACAGCAGTGCCCAGTCCGGACAGCTGCAGTTAAAACTGATTTCCTTTGGCTCTGGAAACAGGCCGTTGTTTCCCTGGAACAGTTCTTTTAATTCTTCCGGGAATGTTCCGGACAGAAGGTTTTCCAGGTTTTCGATTTTCCGGCTGCATTTTTTGATGATTTCCTGGCATTTTTCTTCGGAGAGGGGGCTGATGCGGATTTCGATTTTGTAGGGAGTTTTCCGTGTTCCCTGGACTCTGGCGCGGATTTTCCCCTTTTCAATCTTTAAGTCCAGGACTGCCCCTGTCCGGATGTAGCGTTTCCCCCTGTCCAGTCTGCTGGCATAGTCCGCATACTGCTCCAGATTGCTGCACCAGGCCTGTCCCCACCAGTTTTTCGCAATGGTGCGCCCGGTTACGCGGACAGGTTCCAGAGCACTGCCTTTCCCCTTTTCTCTTTTGATACTTTCCGCCGACCTCTTTTTGAGTTCTGAGGTGGTGGGCTGGCTGTAGCGGATACCGCTGTTCCAGTAACTGCTCATAGTAGTCCTCCTCGCTATTCTAAACGCATCATGGCCATCAGTTCATCGTTGCCCAGTTCAGTGATCCAGCTTTCCCCGCCGGAGCCGATTACATTCTGGGCTAGTTCGCTTTTGGCCTGGAGCATGGAGTCTATTTTTTCTTCAATGGTTTTCTCGCAGACCAGTTTGTGGACCATCACGTTTCTGGTCTGGCCAATGCGGTAGGCCCGGTCTGTGGCCTGGTTTTCCACGGCAGGGTTCCACCACCGGTCAAAATGGATGACATGGCTGGCTTTTGTCAGGTTCAGCCCGGTCCCCGCGGCTTTCAGCGACAGTACGATAAACGGCACATAATCTTCTCCCTGGAAGGCTTCCACAATCTGGGTTCTCTTGGCGGTGCGGATGCCGCCGTGGAGAACGAAGCCTTTCGCGTGGAAAATACCCTCCAGGAATTCTGCCAGGTATTTTGTGATTTCTTTAAACTGGGTGAAGACCAGGACCCGCTCTCTCTTTTCATATATAGTCTGGCAGATCTCCCGCAGCATTGCGAATTTTCCGCTGTCTGATTCGGAAAATGCCTGCTGTCCCATATATTGATCCGGATGGTTGCAGATTTGTTTCAGGTGGGTAATGGTGGAGAGCACCAGTCCTTTCCGCTTGATTCCCTCTGCGGTTTCCAGGTTTTTGGCCAGCTGGTCCACTGCCTTTCGGTAGAGAACCACCTGCTTTTTGGAAAGACTTACATAATCAATCTGTTCTAATTTTTCCGGAAGGTCGGCGATAATGCTTTTATCTGTTTTCACCCTGCGCAGCATAAACGGGGTTACCATGGCTTTCAGTCTGGCATACCCTTCCGGGTTTTCATCCAGGCTTTTGCAGAATGCGCGGAATTCTTTGGAAGAACCCAGCATACCTTTATTCAGGAAATCAAACAGGGACCAAAGGTTGGAAAGGTCATTTTCAATGGGCGTGCCGGTCATGGCGATTCGCATGGCGGCAGGGATTTTCTTGATTTCCCGGGTCTGTTTTGTGGAAGGGTTTTTGATGGCCTGGGCCTCATCCAGTATGACGGCGGCCCAGGTTTCTTCCTGAAGCGCCTGGATTCTGGAGGCCATGCCATATGTAGTTACTGTCAAAAACGCGGGGTGTTCCCGTAAAAGCGTCTCCAGCGCTGTGGATGTCTTCCCGTGTAGGATGAATACATCCATGGACGGGGCAAATTTCGCGGCTTCCTTCTGCCAGTTTCCCAGCAGGGAGGCAGGCACCACCAGAAGGACGCGGGCATGGGGATTGGTTGTCCGCAGTTTTTCCAGATAGGCCAGTACCTGTACTGTTTTTCCAAGTCCCATATCGTCAGCCAGACATGCGCCGAATCCCAGATGTGACATATAGTCAAGCCAGGTGAATCCGTTCTTTTGATAAGGGCGCAGCGCGGCCTGGAAACTTTCCGGCAGGCTGGCCTTTTCCATGGTCTGGGGAGCGCGCAGGTTCTGAAGAAGGGAGCCCAGCCATGTTCCGTTGGTGATTACAGGGCCCACATCTTCGGAGGGAGCTTTTGTCCCCATTTCCATCCGCAGGGCTTCCATGAGAGTCACCTGGCCCTCCAGGGAATCCATTTCTTTTAAAAGCTGTTCCAGACGGGCGTGGTCTACTTCGACCCATTTTCCTTTTAAAAGGGCCAGGCCGTCCGTCTGGCTCAGCAGCTGGCGGATATCCTCCTCGGTGAGCTCCTGTCCGTCCACCATCAGCTTTGGCTGCATGGAGACCAGTGCCTGAAATCCCAGAACAGAAGGACGTTCTTCTCCCATGCGTACTGCCAGGGAGACGGAGGAAGATTTCTTCTTCCACCAGTTGGGAATTCTGCAGAGGATGCCCGTTTCCTCAATTTTAGCAATGTCTTTTAAAAAGGTATACGCTTCTCCGCCTGACAGCCGAAGAAGCG
>CANSYV010000146.1 GCA_947651335.1 uncultured Lachnospiraceae bacterium | reverse complement strand
TTCCCTCCGGATAGAGGCTGATTGTTTTATCCAGCGCTTCCATAAAATATTCGCTCTGGCTGCGGGCATCCTCCAGGCTTTCCTGCGCCTTTGCCGCATCGTCTGTAAAGAAGCTGATGGACATATCTTTCATAGATCTCTGCCCAGCCCTGCGCATATCCATTGTATATGTACTGACCTGATAATTTTCCTTATAGAAATTTTCCAGACTGCTGCCGATCTCAGCCATACTCAGCTGTGATACCACAACAGTTATCAGGTACAATACAATAATTGTACCAAACGTAATCAGTAATTTCTTTCCGATTTTTAAGTTTTTCATACCATTCTCCTTGTCTAAAAGTTACCGTGCAGTCCTTATTTCTGCACATCAATAAGGTGAAGACCCAAAGGACGCATAATACCGGTTCAATTCGCTCTGCGCTACTGCGTAGGTTACAATCCACAGACCGAATATATGCAGCAGCAGATACAAAAGCCCGGAATTATCTGTATACCGGCCGATTCTGCTGTTGATCCTGTCAATCCTCTGTCCCAGCTGATAAGCCCAGTAAATCCCATATATCCCACAGGTCACCACAGACAGCAGGAGCACCATGCCCCCGCTGGTGCCGTTCTCCCCCGCTGCTTCCAATGAATCATTGTTCAGGACAAGCATCCAGTATATGCCGAATATACCGCAGGTTACAATGGTAAGTATTACATAGGCTGCTACATTTCTCTCTGCAGGTATCATTGTTCAAATCCCCATACTAATTGTCTAACAGCTTATTTTCGTTATTCCAGCTGTACAGCTTCCTAAGCTCTTTTCCCACAGTCTCTAATTGATGGCCTGCCTCAATTCTCCTCTTCGCCATGAATTTGGGGCAGCCCACCTGATTCTCTGTGAGCCAGTCGCGGGCAAATGTTCCCTCCTGGATATCTTTCAGAATCTGCCGCATGGTGTTCTTGGTCTCCTCAGTGACAATCTTCGGCCCTGTAATATAATCTCCATATTCTGCTGTATTGGAAATGGAATAACGCATGCCGGCGAAACCGCTCTGGAAAATCAGATCCACAATCAGCTTCATCTCATGGATACACTCAAAATATGCGCTCTCCGGCTCATACCCTGCTTCCACCAGCACCTCAAATCCCGCTTTCATCAGGGCAGTCACGCCGCCGCATAACACTGCCTGCTCACCGAACAGGTCTGTCTCTGTCTCTTCACGGAAAGTAGTCTGCAGAACCCCTGCCCGCGCGCCGCCGATGGCCAGCGCGTATGCCAGAGCCAGATCGTGTGCCCTGCCTGTGAAATCCTGCTGTACAGCGATCAGGCAGGGAACTCCCTTTCCTTCCTGATACTGGCTTCTCACCGTATGTCCCGGCCCCTTGGGAGCAATCATAGATACGTCCACATTTGCCGGAGGCTTAATCTGCCCGAAATGAATTGCAAAACCGTGGGCAAACATAAGCATATTTCCCTCTTCCAGATTAGGCTCAATGGATTCTTTATACATTGCGGCCTGTTTCTCATCGTTGATCAAAATCATGATGATATCTGCTCTCTTTGCCGCCTCAGCAGCCGTATATACTTCAAATCCCTGTTCTTCCGCACGTTTCCAGGATCTGCTTCCTTCATAAAGGCCAATAATCACTTTACACCCAGACTCTTTTGCATTTAGTGCATGTGCATGTCCCTGGCTGCCGTAGCCGATCACCGCAATCGTCTTTCCTTCCAACAAAGAAAGATTACAGTCTTCCTGATAGTAAATTTTTGCTGCCATTGTTTCATTCCTCCTGCTAAATAATTTTTTCTGTTGCATATAAGGACCCGCAGTAAAACAGCTGACACATGGTATCAGTTATTTTTCCACAGATCCCAAGAGCTTGGTGAAAAAGAAGATAGAATGCTACTTCAGGAAACGAACGTCATCCGCCCCCCTGGAAAGCCCTGTCAAACCAGTCCTGGCCAGCTCCAGAATCTCATATCCTTCCAGCAGACTGATAAAAGCCTCTAATTTATTCCTGGTTCCTGTCAATTCGATCACCAGTGATTTTTGCCCAATGTCCACAATATTTGCCCGGAACACATTGGCAATGGATATCACATTCTGTCTCTCCTCAACAGTTGCTGCCACCTTCACTAAAAGCAGTTCCCGGTTGACACTTTTCTCCGGTTCCAGCACTTTGATATCAAGGACATCCACCAGCTTGGATAACTGATTCGTGATCTGTTCCAGAATCAGCTCGTCTCCCGATGCCACCACGGTCATCCTGGTAAATTTTGGATCAGCGGTTACACCTGCTGTTATGCTGTCAATGTTATATCCCCGCCTGCTGAACAAGCCTGCAACCCGGCTCAACACACCCGCCGTATTATCTACTAAAATGGACAGTACTCTTTGTTTCACTGGCTATTCTTCCTTTCATCGGTTCTTTATAAATTTCCTTTTAATTTTACCAATTTCTATTTTCTTTGTCAATGGGGGCCGCATGAGAAACATTGTAAAAAATGATTGCATTTGTATAGAATAACGTATATACTTATATACTGTATAGGCTAATTTATATAAAGTATATTTCTTGATGATAATGATACAGGCACCATTTCAAACAAATAATATAGAGTGGAGTATAATTATGGATAAAATATTGATTATTGATGACAGCCATCTGCAGGCTGAAGCTCTAAAGCAGATTCTGGAGAATGATTATGACATCACTGTCAGCCATACGGCGGAAGACGGCCTCCAGAACGCGAAATCCGGAATCTATTCCCTCATTCTCTTGGATATTATCATGCCGGATATTAATGGTTTTTTGATTCTGGAACAATTACAGGAAACTTTTTTGACCAAATATATCCCCGTCATCCTGATTACCTGCTTAAATGACGAACGAAACGAAGAGCGTGGACTTTCTCTGGGAGCGGTGGACTATATTGTCAAACCTTTCAAACCGGTAATCGTAAAGGCCCGGGTAAACACACACATCAAATTATTCCGTTACCAGATGAGATTCCGGCGCCAGGCCATGTTTGATGAACTCACCGGCATCGCCAACCGGCGGAACTACAACACCGAAAGCCTGAAGAAATGGAGAGAAGCCATACGGCTTGGACTTCCTTTCACAATCTGTATGATTGATGTAGACAAGTTTAAGGTTTATAATGATACCTTCGGACATCCGGCAGGGGATCAGATTCTGGCCGCTGTGGCAAAAACGGTGTCTTCTTATATGCACCGGGCCACGGACTTCTTTGCCCGCTATGGAGGCGAAGAGTTCGTAATGATTCTCATTGGAAATGACGCCAAAGCTTCCTATAAATACCTGAAGAAAATCCGTCAGGCAATTGAAGACCTTCATCTGCCCCACGCTCCCTCAACCGCCAAATGGGTCACCGTGAGCATAGGCGGAATCACCCTGACTCCCAGGGAGGGGGACCAATATGATACTTACCTGAAAATCGCAGACAACATGCTGTATGACGCGAAAGAATACGGACGGAATATGGTTGTGTGGTCTGACAACGGCCGGGAACAATGGAGAGAGAAATAATTTATTTACATACATGAGATGGAAAAAACGGGAAGATATACCTGAATCACCTCCGGCATATCTTCCCGTTTTTTATTGTATAGGAAACTTCGTTCCCTGTACGGTAAAACCCTCCGGGGATGCGCACTACGCGCTGAGGAAAATGGCTGCTGGCGCAGCCGCGTCCGGCGCGGAGAATCCGGCAGAGCCGGATTCTTTCTCGTGTTACAGATACTTCTTTAAATGGCGGGAAACTTCCCGTATATCAATGGGTTTCGCTATATGGGCATTCATACCGCACTCCAGACATTTTTTCATATCCTCAGAAAAAGCATCCGCTGTCATGGCGATAATGGGGATGTCCGCGTCCTCCCTGTCCAGGGCGCGTATGGCTGTGGTTGCCTCAAACCCTGTCATCACAGGCATACGCAGATCCATCAGAACCGCGTCATAATAGCCAACAGGCGACTGTTGGAACTTTTCTACACATATCTGGCCGTTTTCGGCCCACTCCAGTTCCAGCCCCAGATCACTGAGCAGTTCCATGGCCACTTCCCAGTTCAGCTCATTATCTTCCGCCACCAGCACCCGTCTTCCGCTGAGCTCCGGCTGGCTTTCTTCTGCCTGCACATCAGGAATCATCTGATTATCCGCAAATGGCTTCAGCCCGTAAAACAATGTGGATTTGAAGAGAGGTTTGGAAATAAAACCGGTAATCCCCGCATCTCTGGCGTCTTTTTCGATCTCCCCCCAGTCGTAAGCCGAGATCAGCAGAATTGGAATCTCTTCGCCTGTACACCTGCGGATCTCCCTGGCTGTGGCGATACCGTCCATCCGGGGCAGTTTCCAGTCTAACAAAATAATGTGGTAGCCGTCATGTAAACCATACCGTTTCTCAACCATTTTCACAGCGCTCTCCCCATCCAGCGCCCACTCCGCGTCAATGCCGATTTCTTTTAAGGAACTCACTGTGGATCTGCACATATCCTCGTCATCATCTACCACCAGCATTTTCCACTGGGGCAGCACCATATCCATTTCCTGAACCGCCGCTTTTTCCAGGTCCAGCAGCACATGAAATTCCGTACCCTTACCCAGTTCGCTTTTCACATCAATGGTGCCTTCCATAGCGTCTATAATATATTTTGTGATGGTCATGCCAAGGCCTGTGCCCTCTGTTCTGTTAACCCGGCTGCTGTCTTCTCTTACAAAAGAATCATAGATTTTCTGCTGGAACTCCGGCGTCATTCCGATACCGGAATCTTTCACATAATTTTCTATCTCCAACCCACAGCCGAATATCACAAACCATATGAT
>CANSYV010000145.1 GCA_947651335.1 uncultured Lachnospiraceae bacterium | reverse complement strand
CCTGCTGAAGCTCCTGCTGCACATCTTCAATCTTTGGCAGAGCCTCTGCCTGCCCCCTCAGACGGCAGTCTCCGTTGTCCAGGGTCAGATTCACATTGTAATAGGGATCTCCCTTTTCCAGAATCTCCGGCCATTTGCTGGTAAAAAGCCCGGCCTCTTTTTTCAGGCGTTTCTTCTTCTCAGGGGTATCCTCCGCCCCTCTGGTGGCAGATTCATAGTGATAGGCCTCCACAAATGCATTGTATACCACCAGCAGCCCCATCTGGCGCACCTTCAGGCAGTAATCCACATCGTTGTAGGCCACCTGGAATTCTTCCCCGAATCCCCCTGCCTGGTGAAAGACTTCCTTGGGAGTCATCATGCAGGCGGCTGTCACTGCGCTGAGATCCTGGGTGGAATTGGACTTTCCCGCATAGGTGAGGACTCCGTTTTTCGCCCCGCACAGCACATGGCCTGCGGGTCCTCCCAGTCCCACCACCACTCCTGCGTGCTGGATACGGTTATTGGGATATAAAAGCTTCGCCCCGCATACTCCCACATCCTCCCGCTGGCAGTATCCCAGCATCTCCTCTATCCAGTCCGGTGAGATGATCTCGATGTCATTGTTCAAAAACAGCAGGTACTCCCCATTGGCACAGCCGGCGCCGTAATTGTTAATGGCCGCATAGTTGAATTCCCCTTTCCACGCCACTACCTCCAGACTGGAATGTTTTTCCTGGAGCTTTTGGTAACAGGCAAAGGTCTCCTCCTGGGTGCTGTTGTTCTCAATCACCAGCACTTCAAAGTTGGAATACGTGGACTTTTCATAAATAGAAGCAATGACCCGCTCCAAGTCTTCCCTGTGGTCTTTGTTGGGAATCAGTATGGAGACCTTGGGATTTCCCTTCACCGGGAATGTGGTGCGGTATCTGCCGTAATGCTCGGTCATGGACACTTTTGCCTCCATGCCCAGACGTTTATAATGGGCACGCACCGCCTCCTCCCCTGCTTTATAGGCATACATTTTGCTGGAGGGATTCCCCGCCGTGGAGGCCGGGTGGGAACGCCAGTGGTACAAGGACCTGGGCACATGGTAAATCTTTCTTGCCTGCTCACAGCAGCGCAGAATGAAGTCATAGTCCTGGGCCCCGTCAAATTCACTGCGGAATTTTCCCGCCCGGTCCACCACTGCTTTGCGCACCAGGAAAATGTGGCAGATATAATTATTGCTGCGCAGCAAATCCAGATTAAAATCCGGTTTAAAATGAGGGTCGTACAGGCGCAGGCCGTCCATACTCAGCTTATCCTCGTCACTGTAAACAATATCCACCTGTTCATCCGTATTCAAGGCTTTTACCATCTCATAACAGGCATCAGGGGTTACCACATCGTCATGGTCGCAGAGCATGATAAACTCACCCCTGGCCATATCCAGCGCCGCATTGGTGTTGCCGGAGATGCCCTTGTTCACCGGAAGCCTGCGATAGCGGATGCGCACATCTTTTCCATAATTTTTCCGGATCATCTCCCCTGCCTGGTCATCGGTGCTGCCGTCTGCCAGACACAGCTCCCAGTTGGGGTAACTCTGTTTCTGAATGGACTCCACCATGGCCTTCAGGAATTTTAACGGGGTGTTATATAAAGGCACCACAATACTGATCATGGGCTGGTAGGGAAACTCATGCTGCCTCTGAAGTTTCAGCTCCTGCCTGGTGACGCCGTGCTTTTTCAGCCATCCATGGTCCTCACTGGCATCCGGGTCCATCTCTCTTCCCAGCTCCTGGATAAATTTTCCCATGCCGTACTGGCGGATATACGCCCGGTTCACAGCCATCCGCTCCCTGCGCAGCGCCCGTGCCAGACGCCCCCGTCTGGAGTGGCGGTAATACATTTTTTTCAGATTCACCCTGCATTTTTTCTGGGTCAGGCGGTTCTCCAGAATCAGAACCAGCCAGTCCCCTGGAACCCGGTCCGCCATAATGGCAATCTCAAAGCCGTAGGCATACCCGTCTTTCAGATTCTGAGCCTTCATCACGTCCGGGCGCATCACCCTCTCCATCTCAAAGGGAATGGGATTCTTCTTCTCATCCACCACAGAGATTTTTTCTTCTCTCATGTCATCTACCACCCATCCCTGCAGAAGGATTCTGCCCTCCCGGGGCTGCACCACATCCAGCTTATATTTCATGGTCTGAGGGCCGTAGTCTTTGTTCATCTGCCCGCCGGTCTTTTCCCAAACCACCTGTTTTTCTTCCCCCCGCACAGCCAGAATCCGGAAAACTCCGAATTCTCCATAGTGCTCCCACAAGTCGTCCACTCCGGGGATAATCACGGAAAACCCCACTTCCGGAGAGGCTCCCTGCAGTTCTTCCACATTCTCAACCACATCCGGGCGCAGTCTGCGCTGCTGCTCAAAAGGGATGGGTTCTCCCTCTGCCAGAACCTGGATTTCTATGGGCCTGGAATCCACAGATGCGATCCATCCTTCTACTGTCAGGGCAATCTTTTCCCTGGAGGCATATTTCTCCCAGTCCACCGCTGTGTATATTTTTTCTATATCCGCTTTTCCCATATCTATTTGTTCCTTTCCCGCAGCTCCCGGTATGCGCGGTAAGCTTTCCACACTTTTGTATTTTCCATTCTCCGAATCTGCCTGCGGCAGTTTTCCACAGCCGTTTCCTGCTCCCGGATTTTCTTCAGAAATTTCTCCATCACATAGGCATCAGCAGGGTACATCTCCAGAGATACCTGAAGTTTCACAACCCCCTCCTGCATATCCTGAATGAGAATCTGGGGGTCCTGAGTGGCAAAATAAATGGCGTCCGATTCCAGACAGTGTCCGTTGGCCTGATATTTGGCCGGAAGCTCCCGTCCTCCCTCACAGACAAACTGCAGCTTCAAAATCCGGCAGATACCCGGGTCCATTCCAGGGTCCAGGCGCAGTCCCGCCACATGTTTTGGCAGATCGATTTCCCCTTTCACAACCCCGTTCTCCATGGGAATCAGACGGGAATCCGCCTCGGAAAATCCCTCTCCTCTGTCAAAGAACACCTGAAATACATGGTTACTGATATAATACCGCTCATGCTCAATCATATCTTTCAAAGACAGCCTGCCGCCGCCAAATCCCTCAAACATTTCATGCAGCGGCACATGAGTGCGGTTGATATACTGCTGGAAAGCTCTCTCCATCTCCTCATAGGCAGAGATTTCTTCCCCAGTAAGCCCTGCCCAGGAAAACAGCTGGTATTTCTCCAGCACCGTCCGGCTTCCCTTCCCGTAAATGTAATAGTAGAGAATCCGGTACACCAGATAAGAAACCGGAATGGGAAAATCAAAACACCACTCATAATCAATCACCGTGTCCGGGCGGCCCAGTATCACATTCCTGCAGATGAAATCAATATCTGTCACCGGCATACTCATTGCCCCCTTTGGCAATGCAGGCCGGCCAAACACCTGGGCAAACCGTTCTGTCATCTCAAAGGGCTCCTGTGCCATTTTCCGCACCTGTTCCACAAATGCTTTCAGCCGGCTGACGGCTTCCTCCTCCCGGCCCGAATCCAGCAGGGCATCCAGCCTTTCCTCCAGTGTCTCTCCCTGGATATACTCCAGCCGGATTCCTCCATTTTCCAGAGCCCGTCCCCGGTTCATGGCAAATCCTTTTGCTTTGCACACAGCATCCAGGCTCTCCTGCCATCTGCACAGATTTTCCAGATGGTTTTTGGCCGCAGGGTGCATGGGGACTTTCTGCACCGCCCGGTTTCCCTTGGAGTCCTGGAGGATATCTGTTCGTATGGAAAAACCGGCTGTCCGGTCATTGGAATATTTGGCGAATACGATTTTTTCCCTGTCAGAAGGTTCCTCCTGGGCCTGGGGTCTCACCACCACCAGGAAGGAATTGGCAAACTGGGGCAGCAGGCCGTCCTCAATCAGGGTATCCATCACCTTTCCCTCGGAAAATGACAGAATCCGCTCCTGGTCGTAATTGGGAAAATCCTCCCCCAGCTCTCCCCGTCTGGGAAGATATTCGTCAGAATACACAGCCATGGGGAATTTATAATCCGGGAAGGGATAATAAAACTCCGTCTGAAAATCCCCGGCTCTGGATATCACCTGGCACAGTCCCGGACGGGAGAATGTGCGCACATGAGTGGTCCTGGGATACCCCTCCAGCCCCTCAAAGTAGGTGCGCACATGGTCTTCCCCGAAGCCGGACCAGTATTTTAATCCGATTCTGTTCTCAATGGCAATGATAATCCGGCCCCCTGGCTTTAAATGCCGGGCTGTCTTTTTCAACATGTCCACGTAGGGGTCCTGCCCGCCCATATACTCCCGTGCATACTCGAAGACACCGATTAAAGTGATAAAATCATACCCGTCCTCACAGGCCAGATTGGGCTCAATATCCTGGAAATTTCCCACCTGGATCTCCACATTGCTGTATTCCCGGTTTTTATAGGCATTGATCTGGCTGCGCTTTTTTGACAGCTCTATACAGGTGACACTGCCTGCCATCTCTGCCAGAATTCCTGTCAGTGCCCCGCAGCCAGAGCCGATTTCCAGAACCTTATGTTCTTTTGTTATGGGCAGCCAGCTTATGATATTCTCACGGATCTGTGAAAAATGATACAGCACCGGCCAGCTCTTTTTCTCTGCAGTCATGCGGTTATACTCTTCTTTTGGACAAGTCCTGGCAATCTCCAGAAGCTCATCCTCCACGTCCCCGTCGCTGTACAGATCCTCCCCTGGATAATACGTGTAATTCAGCGTAATACCCCCGATTTTTTCAAATAATTCCGACTCCATATTCTACCCCACTTCAATTTCTGAATTCATATCAAAAAAGCCAATGGTATTTTTTGTTGAGACCACAGACAGATTGCAGATATCATACAATCTGTGATACACATGGAAATCCCCGTCC
>CANSYV010000144.1 GCA_947651335.1 uncultured Lachnospiraceae bacterium | reverse complement strand
TGGCAGAGACGTGGTAAAACAGCTGCTGCCTGTCACCTGGGAAAATGACTTTTTAAAAATCACCGGCTATCTGGGTACACCGGCGGTATCACGGGGAAACCGCGGTTTCGAAAATTATTTTATCAACGGCCGCTATGTGAAGGATTCTATTGTGACACGGGCCCTGGAAGACGGGTATCACGGCTATACCATGAAACACAAATACCCCTTTGCTGTGTTAAATCTTCAGATGACAGGCAATGACCTGGATGTAAACGTCCACCCTGCCAAGATGCAGGTGCGGTTTTCCCGTGGGGAGGAAGTCTATCAGGCGGTTGTAACCGCTGTGAAAGAGACCCTGGCGGCTCCGGAACTAATCCCGGAAATCTCTTTGGAGAAAAAGAGGGAAAGGCCCGCTGTTCCCAGGCCGAAAGCACAGGCTCCGGAACCCTTTGAAGTACGGCGCGCAGCCGCAGTCTCGGAACCAAAAAGACCAAAAAGACCCGTGGATTACAGCCAGATTGCACAGCCGCAGGTGCAAAATCCCCCGATTGTCCGGGAGAAGACCATTTTTCCCAAAGAGGAGAGTGCCTCCCAAAAGAGTGCGATGGAAAAACCGGAAAAAGGTGAGCAGATGGAGCTGTTCACCCCAGGGCTTTTAACGAAGGAGGCCAGAAGCCGCCATGTGTTAATCGGCCAGGTGTTTGAAACCTACTGGCTGGTGGAATATGAAGAAAAGTTTTTTATCATTGACCAGCACGCAGCCCATGAAAAAGTTCTCTATGAGAGGCTTCAAAAGGATTTCCGGGAAAAGAAAATATCTTCTCAGTATCTGAGCCCCCCTCTGATTCTCTCCGTGGATATCAGAGAAGAACTTCTGCTTCTGGAGTATATGCGGATGTTCCAGAAGCTGGGATTCGAGATCGAACCTTTCGGAACCCGGGAGTACAGCATCCACGCCGTACCCGCCAACCTGTACGGCCTGCAGGGGGAGACACTGTTCAAAGAACTGCTGGACAGCCTGGAAAAAGAAAAGACTGGGCAGGAACTGGAGCTCTTCGCACAGCGTCTGGCCTCCATGGCCTGTAAAGCCGCAGTAAAGGGCAATCAATCTTTGTCCCGCCAGGAGGCTGACCAGTTAATTGAGGAGCTGCTGGCTCTTAATAATCCCTATCACTGTCCCCACGGCAGGCCCACCATTGTCTCCATGAGCAGGACAGAACTGGAAAAAAAATTCAAAAGGATTGTGTGAATCAAAATGCAGGAACTTAAAAAACCTCTGGTAGTCTTAGCCGGCCCTACAGCTGTGGGAAAGACCCGCCTGTCCATCCGTCTGGCCAAGGCTCTGGACGGAGAAATCATCAGCGCGGATTCCATGCAGGTGTACCGCCATATGAACATCGGTTCTGCCAAAATCACCCGGGAGGAGATGGAGAATATTCCCCATCATCTCATCGACGCTCTGGACCCGGAAGACGAATTTCATGTGGTCCGGTTCCAGCAGATGGCAAAAGAGGCATTGTCCGGGATTTATGCCCGTGGGAGAATCCCCATTTTGACAGGGGGAACCGGCTTTTATATCCAGGCCGTTGTCCGGGACATCGCCTTCGGAGAGGAGAACACATCCCCCAGCCGTTACCGGGAGGAATTGGAGCGTCTGTCCCAGGAGAAAGACCCTCTCTGGCTGCACCGGCAGCTGCAGGAGAAAGACCCGGAGGCCGCCCGCCAGATTCATCCAAATAACCGGAAACGGATTCTGCGGGCTCTGGAATTTTACCATGATAACAAAACCCCCATATCCGCCCATAACAGAGAGCAGCAGGAGAGAACTTCCCCCTATGCCTGTGCCTATTTTGTGCTCACAGATGACAGGGCAAGATTATACCGGCGGATTGACCAGCGGGTAGATGAGATGATGGCAGACGGACTGCTGGAAGAAGTAAAGGGGTTGAAGGCCCGGGGATGTACCCGGGACATGGTGTCCATGCAGGGGCTTGGCTACCGGGAACTGCTGGCCTTTCTGGACGGGGAATGCTCTCTGGAAGAAGCAGCGGCAAAAATCAAGCAGAATACCAGGCATTTTGCCAAACGGCAGCTGACCTGGTTCAAACGGGAAAAAGAGAAAATCTGGGTTTCCTGGGAAGACTTTGACTATCAGGAAGAACCAATGGCAGAGTATATGATAAACATCTGCAGGGAAAGGGGCATTTGTGTATGAGCGAATCAGCCATCAAGGAATTGTATCAGAAAATCGGTATCTGTCCGCAGGTATACGATTACGGAAAACATATTGAAGACCAGTTAAAAGAGCGCTTCCAGAAACTGGAGGAAACCGCGGAATATAATCAGCTGAAAGTCCTGCACGCCATGCAGAAAAACCGGGTGAGCGAGGCCTGCTTTTATCCGTCCACCGGTTACGGGTATAACGATGTGGGACGGGAAACACTGGAGCAGGTATATGCAGATATCTTTCACACACAAGCGGCACTGGTAAGACCTCAGATCACCTGCGGCACCCACGCTCTGGCAGTGGCGCTGTTTGGGAATCTCCGCCCGGGAGATGAACTGCTGTCCCCGGTGGGCAGGCCTTATGATACCTTAGAAGAAGTCATCGGCATCCGCAGCCAGAAAGGTTCCCTGGCCGAATACGGCGTCACCTACCGTCAGGCAGACCTAAAAGAAAACGGAACTTTTGATTACCCAGCCATTGAGCAGGCGCTGACTCCCAAGACCCGGCTGGTGACCATCCAGCGTTCCAAGGGCTATCAGACCCGCCCGTCATTTTCTGTGGCGCAGATTGGAGAACTGATTGCTTTTATAAAGAAGAGAAGACCCGATGTGATCTGTATGGTGGACAACTGTTACGGTGAATTTGTAGATATTTTGGAGCCCTCCGACGCGGGGGCAGACCTGATGGCAGGTTCTTTAATCAAAAACCCCGGCGGCGGGCTGGCCCCCATCGGCGGATACATTGTGGGTAAAAAAGAGCTGGTGGAGCAGGCAGCCTGCCGGATGACCTGCCCTGGTCTGGGAAAAGAAGTGGGAGCCAGCCTGGATGTGAAGCAGTCCTTTTATCAGGGTCTGTTCCTGGCCCCCACAGTGGTGAAAGGCGCTTTGAAAGGGGCTATTTATGCCGCGGCTCTCTATGAATCTCTGGGATATCCTGTTCTCCCTGGCAGCCAGGAGCCCAGACAGGATATTATCCAGGCAGTCACCCTAGGCACACCGGAAAAAGTGATTGCTTTCTGCCAGGGAATCCAGGCGGCGGCTCCTGTGGACAGTTACGTGGTTCCGGAACCCTGGGATATGCCAGGGTACGACAGTCCGGTGATTATGGCGGCAGGAGCCTTTGTGTCCGGTTCCTCCATTGAGCTGAGCGCAGACGCCCCCATCCGTCCGCCCTATGCGGTGTACTTCCAGGGGGGGCTCACCTGGGAACACGCCAAGGCAGGGATTCTCATGTCTTTGGAAAAGCTCACAGAGGCAGGACTGGTGCAGTTATGAAAACCATTGCAGTTATCGGGGGAGGGGCAGCAGGACTGATGGCCGCAGCCGTGGCTTCAAAAGCCGGTGCAAAGGTTATCATCCTGGAGCATCAGCCTTCCTGCGGCAAAAAGCTGCTGGCCACCGGAAACGGACGGTGCAATCTGACCAATACCCAGACGCGGCCGGACGCTTACCGCAGCCAGATGCCCCAGACAGTGAAAAAGATTCTCCGCCGTTTCCCTGTGGAAGATACCCTGTGCTTTTTCTCAGACATGGGACTGTATATCAGGGAGCAGAACGGCTGGGTATACCCCTACAGCCGGCAGGCAAAGACTGTTCTGCACCTTCTTATATCCCAGGTAAAAAGGCTGGGCGCGCAGATAGAGACACAGGTGGAAATTACCAGCATCCGCCCAGAAGGGGCTGGCTGGAAACTGAGCACAGACAGAGGAACTTTCCATACAGACGCGGTAATCCTGGCGGCAGGCTCCAAAGCGTCCAATCTCCCTGGAGCTGACGGCAGCGGTTATGCTCTGGCTGAGAGCCTTGGACATAAAATTCTTCCGGTTCTCCCTGCTCTGGTTCCCCTGGTGGGAGAAGGAAAATATTTTCCCCAGTGGGCCGGACTGCGCATGGATGGGGCGGCGTCACTGCGGGTCAACGGAAAATATGTCTGCCGGGAAGCAGGGGAAATCCAGCTGGCCGATTACGGTGTATCCGGGATTCCCGTATTTCAGCTGAGCCGTTACGCAGTGGAGAGTGTCCATCAGAAAAAAGACACGGAACTTTATGTAGATTTTTTCCCGGATATGGACACCAAGTGCCTGGAACATCTGCTGAGAGCCCAGAAGAAGAAACTCCCGTTTCAGACATGGACAGAAATACTCAGGGGGATTTTCCCGGAGAAATTCTGCTCCCTGCCGGTGCATCTGGCGGGCAGAGGCCGGGACAGTGAGATGCCAAGGCGGATTGCCCGGCAGATCAAACACTGGAGAATTCCCATACGGGGCTGGAAAGACTATACGTATGCCCAGGTGTGCATGGGCGGTGTGGACTTACGGCAGGTGGACCCGTATACCCTGGAGTCCAGGCTGCATAAGTCCTTTTATTTCGCCGGAGAAATCCTGGATGTGGACGGGGCATGCGGCGGCTACAACCTGCAGTGGGCCTGGTCTTCCGGGGCAGCGGCGGCCATGGCCTGTACTTCCCATGTAGAAAGGAAATTGTAATGATACGGATTTCACAGCTGAAACTTCCCATCAGCCACAGCAGGGAAGACCTGGAACGTAAAATCAAAAAAAGTCTTCCTGTGAAAAAGGCGTTTACTTACGAAATCGTCCGTCAGTCTCTGGACGCGAGAAAGAAATCAGAAAAAAAATTTGTCTATACCATTGACGTGGCCTATAACAGCAGAAGTTGAACAAGAGATTAAAGATAGATGGAAGACGGTGAAGGTGGAGGAGA
>CANSYV010000143.1 GCA_947651335.1 uncultured Lachnospiraceae bacterium | reverse complement strand
TTGCTTCGTTAAACATTTGTTTTGTCCATACCCTGGCTGTGGAGGCCAGCATAAAAGTCTTTCCGGCTAATTCCATATTCTCTCGGACTTTGGCTTTATGGAAACAGTTGTAATATGGGTCACTGGCCACTACCGGCCCCGGTCCTTTAAAACAATACAGAATTCCCACACATATACTGTCTTTAGGGATCTCATTTAATGCGGGATAAAAATCCAGATCATCTTCATAAGTTCTCAGCAGTTCATCGTCATTTGCCCAATCGCTTCCGTCCTTCTTTACCGCGTAATAAATCTGGATATTGCTGTCCACATCCAGGCGGTTTGTTTTTCCATCAAGAGATGCTTCACCGGTCAGAGCGGACCGCCATTCATCTTCCAGCTGTATGGCGCTTCCATAAAATTTGCATAGATTGGTGCCCCAATAAAGCTGATTTTCATCTTCACTGTTTGCGCTGTATGAAAAGCCTCCCATAAGCCACAGTTCTGATCCTACTGCGGCATAGTCCCGGCCGTCGCGGGTATCCTCGATACCTGACCCTTTATTGTTATCTGCCCCTGCATATCTGACTCTGTTATGCATAGAACCTGGAGTTGTCAGTTCCAGCGTGCGGGCTTCTTCATCATCTGTTGTAACTTTCTGGAAGAAACCGTCCACGCCATCCTGGACTCTCGTGCCGCTGACTGTCTCAGCCTGAAGCTTTTCTGCCCGTACCGTTGTGGCAAAAGCACCGGAGCCATATTTGTTTACTATGTCATAATAAGGGTCAGCGCCTGTACCTTTTATTTGATTAAAAGGCTGTACGATCCAGAATCCTCCTGCTGAGAAGCAGCCTACATTTTTCTGATATACATCGGTTCCATCATCGCCGTTTCTGGTGGGCATATGATCTGGATTGATTACGTAATCTCTAACAGTAACGTAGATGGTATCTCCTTCCTGAGAAGCCGTCCATTTTCCACTGTTATAGCAGTCAGTTTTCTTTTCTCCCGTATAGTTAGGCGCGAATGGCATGTTGCCAAGGGAATTAAGAAGTTCCCTCCCGTCTGTATTCCATGCTTTATAGTCAATCCACCTGTTTTCACCATAGCTCCATAAAAGAGGCGTGTAATCCGCTGACGTATCAAACTCCTGCCCCGATTCATAACCCTTATTTGGTCTTGTAATCGTATATCTGGAGGAGACTTTAAGCTGGAATGTGATATCTCCCTTGGGCAGTTCGATGCCTTTCAGGCCTTTGGAAGCATTATCATTATACAGCTGAAGGGTAATTCCCAGTTTCATAACACGGCCTGGAATGGAGCCTTTATCCTTATTGGCAGCAGCTGATTTATTAGAATCGTTCTCTGCATCTTCCTGACTATAACCAGTTGAAAAGTCAAAAATACTTTTATAAGAGCTGTCCCCACGAACCTGGATATTATATTTTGGCGCTGCAGTTACTGTTACCTTGTCTGCAGTAACGGTTTTCTTTTCTTCTGCCGGGCTGCCGTTGATTTTGTGTTCATCATTGCCGCATGTACCTTCCCATGTTCCATGTTCCATACACGCACTGAAAATCGGGGCAAACTCCCTGCCATTTCCCATAGACTTTACATTAATTGTCACGTTGTTGCCAAAATCACCGGGTATTACCGAAGGATTACTGCCAGAGGGAATCAGATATCTATAACAGGTCAGTACCTGGCAGTCTGTCTCTTTGCCGTCAATGGTTCTTTTTTCTTTGGTGAGCTGCGGCCGATAATCTTTCGTATCAGTCACAGTGGTGTCCATCCATGCCATAGCCGTCTGGTCAAAGACAGCTTCGTCTTCTGAGGCGGGCAGAACAAATTCAAATTTAACCCTTGCCTCGCTGAATTGTTCACTGCTCCTCCAGGATTTCATATTGACGGAGAAATTATATGTTACGGCATCAAAAGTTCTGACCCTCCTGTTGTCAGCGCTTGAATCATTACCAGCAGCATCGTCATTATCAAAGGGAGCGGCTCCATCTTTGATGCTTGTGATCTCAATGGAATTCACATATGCATCGTCTCCTGTCAGTGGATTCCCGGCAGAATCTGCTGTTCTTACGGCAGCCTTCTGCATTGGTTTTTTAGTCCTGGGCTCTGCCGTTTCGTCAGACTTTTCTGCTTCAGCCGTTCCTTCCGGGGATTCTTCTGATTCTCCCATGGAACCTTTACAGACACTCTCCAGTTCTGTGATTTTCAGATATCCGGTGATGCGGCTGTCTCCAGACAGATAGCTGTTTTCCTTTACCGCATTTTCACTGTTTCCTTCAATTACCTGTATCGTGCCGTCTTCTTCATAAGAAGTTACGATTCCCATCTGTACCGGGGTTTCCCCATCGTCCCTCTGGAAAAAGACGATATCTCCGGCCTTTGGAGAGTATTCTTCCGGGGCAGCCAGGTATGTGGAATGATCTTCTCTTATCTTTCCGAATTCTTCCAGCCATTTTCCACTGTCCGTCTCTTCCGGAAAAAGTCCGGATTCTTTCAATCCCGCATAATACATACAGAAATTTACGAAGGCGGCATCCCAGTCCATATAGGCATCCCCTGAGAATTGGCCGTAGCGGGTATAACCTTTGTGGACACCATCCTCTGCCGTGGTATAATTGCTGGCGCTTTCCTGATAATCCAGCTGCATCTTTGCGGCTGTTACCAGGTCTTCTCCCCAATTTCCGGTCCATGGTGTCTGCGCATATTGTGCCTCCCATACAGAAGCGTCTTCCACATCTGCTTCTGAATCTATGTAACACATATCTGTGTGTGTATGTTCTTCTATGCCGCATACAAGCTGCTGCTCCATACAGCTGCTGTCGTGCTGGTGCCCGTCTGTCTCTTCCTGCCCGCAGATGGGTATATTCTGTGTATCATAGCAGGATTCCCCATGCTGATGTTCCTCTGTTTCCTCTGCAGTACAAACCAGTGTACTCTGCACTTCATAACAGCTTTCATCATGCTGATGTCCTTCGGATTCTTCCAGTCCGCAGCCTGCCACATCTTCATAGCAGCTCTCATTATGTTGATGTTCTTCCAGTCCGCATACTGCATCCCCGGTCATGGCAACACCGGCCTGTGTCAGTATCCCGATTACTGCACCAGCGACCATAACGATCAGAAGCACTGCGGCAATTCCTATTCTTCTGCGCTTTTTCTGTTTTCTTTTTAACTCATTTAAATATTCCTTCACAAGCTTCTGCATCTTCTCACCTTCCTAATGCATAATCCCTATACGTTTTAATGGCCACACTCTAAATACCGGTTTTCCTGCAATCTGATTTTTCCCGACATATACCAAATCAGCGCTTTTGGCTGTTCTGCCGTCAGCTTTCACATTGCCGTCCCGATTTATCTCTATATAATCTCCCGCGTTTTCAATAACACGCCTGAGGAGCAGATTTTCTTTGTCATAAACCCCTATCGTATCTCCTGCTTCCACTGATTTTGTTCTCAGCAGGATCACAATGTCCCCTTTTTCAAAAGCAGGCGCCATGTCTGCACAGTGGATTTCATGTGGTATGAAAATCCTGGTCGCTGCCAACGCCGCTATCGCTGCTGCCACAGCAAAAATCCCTGCTGTTTTCAGAAATTTCTTTCTTTTATTCTCTTTTCTGTCGATCCTTCTTAATTCCGCCTCCAGAAATTCAATGGAAGGAATTTTTATTTTCTCCTTCTTCTTATCCATGGAAATCATCTGAAACCGTCTTATGTATGCTATAAACAAATGTTTCTCTCATGTCTGCCCGTTTTCTTCTCCTGTGTGCGAATGCCAATACGCGTCCCCCTTTCTTTTTCCATCTCCACTACTTGATACGCCCCAATCCCGACAGCGGCCAGAGCCGGAAAAGAACCCTGCCCATAATTTTGTCATTGTCAACGCAGCCCACTGCTGTATTGCGGCTGTCTACGCTTACCGCCCGGTGGTCACCCATAACAAAGCATTTACCCTCCGGAACCTGGCAGGGAAGTTCTATGTTGCACCTGCCCAGCGCTTTACCGTGGATATATGGTTCATCCAGCAGTTTATCATTTACATAGACATTGCCTTCCCGGTCAATGTCCACCCAGTCCCCGGCATCTGCGATTACCCGTTTGATCAGGATGCTGTTGTTGTAATAGAATGCCACCACATCGCCTGCATGATAGACGGGGCTGTTGACAGCAACTACAATATCCTCATTCTGCAGGGTTTCCTGCATAGATGAGCCGTTCACCTGCAGTACAGGAAGAAGCAGAACCACCACCAGCACTGCCATGGCTGCTGACACCAGGAGGGCGAAAGCGATATTCCGCAGAATGCGTCTGCGGGTTTTTCTTATTTCCTCCCGCTTCAGCGCAGATTCAAGCAGTTCAAGGCTTGGGATTTCCAGTTTCTTTGCGGCCATGCCCATTCCTTCCGTATAATTTATTCCTCAGTTTTATCGTGTTCTCTGCATGTAAGTTCTGATATGGGCTCAAATTCCATTTCTGTCTCCGCTTTTGATTCTGTCTGGATTTTGCCTCTCTCATTTTCGCCAGAGTCCTGGTCATCACTATCCAGGGGAAACTCATCTTCTTCCAGTCCACACTGTATTCTGAGATTATATAAATACTGATCTGCCGCCTGCTGTGCTGTCTCAAAGATGCCGTTAAGCCTCAGCGCCGCCTCGGCGATGGACCCGGCCTCGGCCAGCTGGATGCGCCGGCTGTTCTTCCAAGCCTCCATGTCCTCCCTCAGCTTCTTGATTCTGGCATCTTTCTGGTCCAGACGTCCTTTCAGCTTTTCGATAAGGGCATCTTTTTCGTCCAGTTTTGCCTTCAGCCTCTCATTGGCCTCCTGTTCTTCGGACAGCTGGCTGACGGTTTCCTCCAGCTGGGTTTCAAGCTGGATATTCTCTTTTCCCTGAGTCACCAAAAGCTTGAGAAGATCGTGCTTGCGAAGCCTGCGGAATTCCTTATCAGTCATGTATTAAGCCCCATTTCCGGAAGT
>CANSYV010000142.1 GCA_947651335.1 uncultured Lachnospiraceae bacterium | reverse complement strand
GGCAGAATTTCCATCAGCTCCTCCAGCCCTTTTAGATGGACCACTTCCATGTGAGGATTTGTCTCCCTGGCCGCTTCTGCCATATGGCGGGACAGCTCACCTACACAGATACATAGATCCAGACCGCAGGTTCCTGCACAGGCTCCCACTTCCCGATGCATCTGCACCTCATTGCTTCCCAGTTCTCCCATATCTCCCAGAATGGCCGTCTTTCTCCCCGGTGTATTCTTCAGCACCTCCAGAGATGCTTTCATAGAAACCGGGTTGGCATTGTAACAATCATCAATAATAGCAGCAGTCCCGGTTTTCACCATGCGAAGCCTGCCGTCCACAGGTTCTAAGCTCTCAATCCCCCGCCGGATTTCATCCGCATTCAGACCGTAGCATTTTCCCACAGCCGCTGCCGCCAGGGCATTGTAAACCATATGCTCTCCGGGAATGGGAATCCTCACAGAAAAGGAGTCCTCACCTATATGAATCCGGCAGCGCATTCCCTCCAGTCCATGATTCTCCAGCATATCTGCCCATACATCTGCCGAAGGACTCATGCCAAAGAATAACGGCCTGGTCCCATTTACCTGCTCCACCGCTGAGAGTTTGTCGTCATCCCCGTTCAGGACAGCTCTTCCCCCTGGTTTGATATAGGGAAAAACCTCTGTCTTTGCCCGGAACACTCCGTCTCTGGAACCCAGATATTCCAGATGGCAGGGTCCGATGTTGGTGATTACACAGGTATCCGGTCTGGCAATCTCTGCAAGCCTGGTCATCTCGCCAAACTGATTGATTCCCATCTCCAATACTGCCATCTCATGTTCCTGCCGCAGACCAAACACTGTCAGCGGAAGGCCCAGTTCATTGTTAAAATTCCCCTTTGTCTTTAATACACAAAATTTCTGGGACAATACCGATGCGATCACTTCTTTTGTGCTGGTCTTCCCCACACTTCCGGTAATTCCCACCACCGGAATCTGAAGCTGTTCCAGATAAAACTGTGCCATGTCCTTAACTGCCTGCAGAGAAGACTCCACTTGTATGTACGGAAACGGACGCTGTCCCAGATCCCTCTCTGATATAACAGCCAGCGCGCCTTTTGCGATTACATCTTCTATAAACACATGACCGTCCACCCGTTCCCCTGGTATGGCCACAAACAATGCCCCTGGCTCTGTCTGTCGGCTGTCTGTGACAATACTCTTAACTTCCTGCTCTCCCTGCTCCCAGCCGCCGCAGTACCTGCCCCTGCAGACCCTTGCAAGGTTATTCAAAGTCAGATTTTTCATAGCTGCCTCCCTACACGGACTTTTGACGCTTTAATCATCATATTTCTTCATAGAAACTTCTATGAGCTTCTCACACAGTTCCGGAAAATCCACCCCTGTGGCCGCGGCCTCCTGAGGCAGCAGGCTGGTGGGTGTCATACCCGGCAGTGTGTTTGCCTCCAGACAGTATATCCGCCCGTCCTCCCGCATCATAAAATCCAGACGGCTGTAAGCATCCAGCTTCAAGAGCTTATGCCCCTGTCTGGCATACTCTCTCATCTCGGCCGCTTTCTCCTCAGGAAGCTCTGCCGGACATGTCTCCACGGCAGAACCGGGCTCGTATTTATTCTTATAATCATAAAAGCCTTTCAGCGGAGCGATCTCAATCACCGGCAGCGCTTCCCCGTCAACCACACCTACAGAAAATTCCCTGCCCAAAACATATTCTTCCACCACCACCTGGTCCTCCCAGGCAAAGGCATCCAAAAGGGCCTTTTCATATGCCCCCTGATCATAGGCAATGGATACCCCGATACTGGAGCCGCCGCAGCAGGGCTTTACCACTACCGGGAAATCCAGTCCCAGTTCATCCAGACTGTGGGAACCGCCCTTTTTGTCAAACACAGCCCCTTCCGGTACAGGTACTCCCCCCTGGCGGAGGATCTGTCTGGAAATCCCTTTGTCCATAGCCATTGCGCTGCCCAGTGACCCTGTCCCCGTATAGCGGATTCCGAAAAGGTCAAATGCTGCCTGTATCTTGCCGTCTTCCCCATTGGAACCGTGAAGGGCCAGAAAAACTATATCTGCCTTTTCGCAGATATCCAATATATGTGGTCCAAAAAATTCTCTCCTGTTCCTGCAGATATCCTGGATCTTATCGTTCCACCCTTCTATATAGGAAACAGAACTGGAAAGCTGATAATCTGCCGCAAAAGGATTTTCCCAATCCTCTCCTTCCCATCCTGCAGCCACATCCGCGAGAATAGCCTGATGGCCTTTCTCCCGCAGTGCTTCACACACCTGCGTTCCTGTGACAATCGATACGGCACGCTCTGAACTGGTGCCTCCCGCCAAAACCACTATATTCATTTGCTGTCCCTCCCATGCCCGCTGTTCGAACCTCTCACGCTCTATTCATAAACAATAACAGGCATTCCAACTTCAATATTGTTATAAATCTTCTCCGCCATGTCATAAGGTGTGTTTACACAGCCGTGGGAACCGTCCGTCTTATAGATTTCCCCGCCAAACTCTGACCGCCATACTGCATCGTGAATCCCCACATGCTTATTAAACGGCATCCAGAAAGTAACCGGTGTCTCATAATCCTCGCCTTTGAGCACAGAGGGAGACTTCTTCGCGTCCAGCCCGTATACCCCTGTGGGTGTGGCGTGTTTTTTCGCAGGCGTTCCTGTAACCACCGGCGTGTCCACCAGAAGCTGGCCGTTCAGGTAGAAACACATGCGCTGATGTGTCAGGTCCACCTCCACATAGCTGTCTCCAATATCATTTTCCTCACGGTTATAACCCCGGTACAGATATTGGGGCTCTCTGGTCACAGTTTCTCCGGCATTGATATTGGCTGTCAGGGCCTTAACCTCCTCCTCTTCGTAGAGAACAAAACCATAATCTCCGCCTTTGACTTTAATGTTCCTGCCATCTGCAGTCCTGAAGTCCCGCTCACTGCCATAAGTATCATATTTTACCGCCAGCTGATGAACGTACTCTTTGACTTTTGCCTCATCCAGATAGTAGTTGTTCTCCTCGTCCAGCGCAAGCCAGCTCCGTATCATTTCCGGGTCCACCACTTCCGTGCGGTCCTCAAAGTCATATGTAATCTTTGCCCGGGCCAGCTGATTCAGCTGTTCAGCCTGTTTCACCAGGGTTTTGTCATCCTGGTAAATCTCTGGCAGTATGTAACACTTTTTCTCCACCAGATCTAAGACTTTCCGCCCGTTTTCCACTGCCTTTCTCACCTGAGATACTACTTTTTTCCGGTCCAGCTGATTGCCCTGCACTTCGGGTACAATCTTATACCCATCCTCTGTCTCATCAATATATGCGTCCACAGGCTTCTGCATGTCTTGAAAACAGTCCAGTTTTTTTACTGCCTTTTTCAATTTTTTATCACTATAAGCAGTTATGGTCTCAGCTGTGTAAGTCTTCGGCTTGTTCACAGATAAAAGCCATCCCCAGGAATTCTGGCTGCCAATCAGGTCGTCTACACTGCTGTCTTCCACATATTCCAGGTCGATCTGTCTGGCTTTTATCTTCTCATGAACACCGCCCAGCTCGTTGACAGTCAGCACATACTCCGCAACACCCTGGGCGAACTCCTGCCTGACCTGCCCGGCTGACTGATAGGAAACATCCCGGCCATTGAGGGATGAATTGGGAAGAAAGTGACCGGAGAAAAAGTAAACACCCAATCCATAAATCCCCGCTGCCGCCAACACAAAAAACGAAATCATGCCAATCACGATTTTCTTCCCTGTTCCCATATCATATCACTCCCATCATTTGTTCTCTAATAATTTGTCTATGGTTACCAGTTTGACACTGAGCACAAATACCCGGCCTGCCAGCTGCAGCTCCTCTACAGAAGGATAGGTGGGCGCAATCCGGATGTTGCTGTCTTTGGGGTCCTTTTTATATGGAAAGGATGACCCGGCAGGAGTCAGTGTGAGCCCGGCCTCTTTGGCCTTGGCCACAATAGCCCTGGCACATCCATCCATTGCCTCAAAAGATATAAAATAACCGCCTCTGGGGTAAGTCCAGGTGCCGATTCCCAGTCCTCCCAGCTCACTCTCCAGCAGTTTCCAAACAGCCTCAAATCTGGTGAGTGTCAGTTCCCCCTGCTTTTTCATGTGCTCCCGCACACCATCCATATCTTTCAGGAAACGCACATGGCGCAGCTGATTGACCTTATCATGGCCAATGGTCTGAATCTGCAGATGCCTGAGAAATTCCTTCCGGTTTGCCTCCGAAGACGCGGCCATACAGACACCCGCTCCGGGAAAAGTAACTTTAGACGTAGAAACAAATTCATAGACCATATCCGGATTGCCGGCCTCCTTACAAAGGGCCAGAATATCGGGCAGCCAGTCCTGGCGTTCCTTTTCCCCATACAAATGGTGTACGGCATAGGCATTATCCCAGTAAATCCTGAAATCCGCCGCCTTGGGCTTCATGGCAGCCAGCCTTCTCACTGTTTCTTCCGAATACGTATATCCCTGGGGATTGGAATACTTCGGCACACACCACATGCCTTTTACCGCCTCATCCCCTTCCACCAGTTTTTCCACCATATCCATATCCGGTCCGTTTTCTGTCATTTCCACCGGAATCATCTCAATCCCAAAGTATTCTGTGATACTGAAATGACGGTCATATCCCGGCACTGGACAAAGAAATTTTACCCGGTCCAATCTGCACCACGGTGTACTTCCCATCACGCCATGGGTCATAGAGCGGGACACTGTGTCAAACATAATATTTAAGCTGGCATTGCCATAAACAATCACATTCTCAGGGTCAGTCTCTACCATGTCCGCCAGGAGTTTTTTCATTTCCGGCAGTCCATCCATCTGCCCATAGTTCCGGGTATCTGTTCCCTGGCTTTTCATATCAGAACTGCTGTCCAGTACGTCCAGCATCCCCATAGATAATGCCAGCTGGTCTTCTCCCGGCTTTCCCCTGGACATATCCATGGATACTCCACTTCTATATATCCACGCAAGAAACCGACGCTACATATTCTTGTAATAAGTT
>CANSYV010000141.1 GCA_947651335.1 uncultured Lachnospiraceae bacterium | reverse complement strand
GATGTGGTCATGCTGTCGCAAAAGGGGGACGCGCTGAGTTGGTCAGATTTTGAGCTGAAAAGAGGGGAGATCCACGGGCTGATCGGTGAGAACGGGGCAGGGAAATCCACATTGATCAAAGTGCTCACAGGGATTCACGCTCCAGACCAGGGAGAAATTGAGCTGAACGGGAAAAAAGCCACCTTTAAAGGCCCCATGGACGCCAAGAAACAGGGGATTGCCTGTGTGTATCAGGAACTGAATATTGTGAAAGACCTGTCCGTGACGGACAATCTGTTCATAGGGAATTATGTGAAAAAGGGGAAATTTCTCGACTATGGTTTTATGAATGACAAATGCAGGGAGATCATGGAGTCCATGCATCAGGAAGTGGAGCCGGATACCCTGTGCGGGGAACTGGGCATGGGACTTCAGCAGATGATCGAGATCGGAAAGGCAGTTCTGTTGGACGCGAAGGTTCTGATTCTTGACGAACCCACCTCCAGTCTGGGGGAAAAAGAGACGCAGGAATTGTTCCGCATTACCAGGGATTTGAAAAAACAGGGGCTTGCCATTGTGTTTGTCTCCCATAAGCTGGAAGAAATTTTCCAGTTGTGCGACGTGGTTACCGTAATGCGGGACGGTGAGCGGGTGATTACAAAGCCGTCTTCCGATATTACGAAAGATGAGCTGGTCACCTATATGGTGGGCCGTAAAATGGAAAACTATTATCCTCACATTGATTTTCGTGTGAAAGATACCGCTCTGGAGGTAAAGAATCTCACCAGATACGGCTCTTTCGAAGATGTTAGTTTTACGGCGGATTACGGTGAAATCCTGGGCTTTTCCGGGCTGGTGGGTGCTGGCAGGACAGAAGTCTGCCGGTGCCTGTTCGGAGCCGACCCCGTAGACTCTGGGGAAATTTATGTGAAGGGCAGGAAGGTCTCTTTTAAGAAACCAAAGGACGCCATCAAAGCAGGGCTTGCCTTTGTCACAGAGGACAGGAAGGGACAGGGGCTGGTGCTGAGCCAGAGTGTGAGCAGAAATATCTGTCTGGCCAATTTGAGAAATTTTACGAAACTATTTGTGGATGACAAGGCAGTGGACAGGCAGGCCAAGGAGTCGGTGGAGACATTCCGGATTAAAACCCCGTCCATAGAGACAGAGACGGCCACCCTTTCCGGGGGAAATCAGCAGAAAGTGGTCATAGCCAAATGGTTTCACTCTGACGCGGATATTTTTATCTTTGACGAGCCCACCCGGGGCATTGATATAGGGGCAAAACTGGAAGTATACGCAGTGATGAAACAGCTGGCGGATGCGGGAAAATGCGTCATCATGGTGTCCTCGGAGCTGCCGGAGATTCTAGGAATGTGCCATCGGGTGATCGTGATGCGGGAGGGGCATATTATGGCGCGGATTGACAGGGACAGTGTACACTTTAATCAGGAAGATATTATGCGGGCGGCATGGGGAGGTGCTTTGGAAGATGAGTAAATGGATGAAAAAGAGCAAAAAGAAATCTACAGTCATAGGTCCGCTGCTTGCGGCTGTACTGCTGGCCGTGGTGCTTTCACTGGCGTCGGATAAATTTTTGACAATGACGAATCTGATGAATATACTCCGGCAGTCCTCCATCAATATTATTGTGGGAGCAGGAATGCTGTTCTGCCTTCTGGGGGCTGGGATTGACCTGTCCCAGGGGTCCATTGTGGGGTTTGCCATGGGTATGATCACATTACTCCACATGAAAGGCCTGGACAATCCGTTTTTGATGATTGCCCTTCCCATTGCTGTGGGCATGTGCTGCGGCCTGGTCAACGGACTGCTTTTCACCAAATTGAAGCTTCCCCACCCCTTTGTCTCCACTCTGGGTATGATGGAGGCTCTGAGGGGGCTCACACTGTTTCTCACAGATGCCAAGCAGGTGTCCGGATTTCCCAGCGCGGTGACCTGGCTGGGGTCTGCGAATATTTTGAATATTCCGGTGTGTTTTATCGCGGTGGTTGTGGTCAGCGTAATTATCAGCCGTATACTCAATAAGACGGCTTCCGGCCGGGAGATTTACTCTGTGGGAGGCAATCAGGAGGCTGCCCGGCTGGCCGGTATTAACATTGACTGGACACTCACCCTTACTTACGTGATGTCAGGGCTTCTCTGCGGAATTGCGGCGGTGATTCTCGTAGGGCGTGTGGGAGCCACCTATCCTCTGGCGGGAGAAGGATACGAGATGGACGCTGTGGCGGCGTGCGTCATAGGCGGAGCTTCCTTCAATGGGGGAAAAGGCACCATGGCAGGGACATTTGTGGGGGCCATTATTATGGCGGAGATTAAGAACGGCCTGAATCTTCTGGGCGCGGCTTCTGATATCCAGCAGATTGTTGTGGGGATTGTGGTGATTCTGGCAGTTATGGTGGATGTGATACGGACCCAGCAGGCAGAAAAGAACAGGAGAATGCAGCAGGCGAAAGCGGAACATGCGTGAAGAAAGGCGGATTGAAACAATGACAGATAACATGACAACCCATGCGGCATTTGATGCCCCGGGGACAGCTGTTTCCAATGATACGGTGTATGAATACCGTCCCGTTGACTATACACAGGAGGATATTTCCATTATCCGGGAACTGGGGGCGCAGTATATGGAATACGCCAGCCTTCCAATACAAAAAGAGAACGCGCGGCTTTGGGGAAAACTCAATGACCTGGAGAGGACACGGCCTATGGTATGGCACAATGAAATGCCCTGGCATGAGCTGAATGTGGAAGATGAGCTGACCCTTCGCACCTCCTCGCCCTTTACCCAGCGGATTGAGGAAGAACTGAGGCGGAGAATCTACCTGTGGAAGCATATGCCCGGGGACATGGTGCTGGAGCCAGTTTTCTATTCCCCCATGATCATTGAAAATTCGGGTATCGGGCTGAATATATCAGAGGAAACAGCATCCACAGATGCGGACAATCACATTGTGGGCCACAAGTTTATTCCCGTCATTACCTGCGAGGAAGACCTGGAACAGATTGTGACTCCGGTGGTCACCCTGGACCGGGAAAAGACAGAACAAACCCGGGCGGCATACGAGGAAATCTTCGGCGGGGTGGTTCCCGTGGAGATGAAGGGAGTCCAGGGCTTCTGGTTTGCCCCCATTGACGATGTGGTGATGTATATGGGGACCAATGAACTGCTGATGAATACAGTGATGGACCCGGATTTGATCCACGCTTCCATGAAGAAAATCACAGATGCCTATATGGGAGCCCTGGATCAGTACGAGGCCCTGGGATGCCTGGGAAGCAACAGCATCAATTCCCGCATCGGTTCAGGGGCCTACGGATACAGCGGCCAGCTGGGCAGAGGACAGATGACGGGAATGAAGTGCAGCCAGATGTGGGGAGCCTGCGCCAGCCAGTTCTTCACGTCCGTGTCCCCGGACATGCAGGAGGAATTCTGCCTGCCCTATGAAAAACCCTGGCTGGAACGGTTTGGGCTGAGTTACTATGGATGCTGTGAGCGCCTGGATCACAAAATGGATGTGATCGGACAGGTGAAAAATCTGAGAAAAGTTTCCTGCAGTCCCTGGTCAGACCCCGCTCACATGGCAGAAGTCCTGGGGAGAAACTATGTGGTGTCATTGAAGCCTTCCTCAGCGGTCTTTGCCTTTGACCATTTTGATGAAAAAGCGGTGGTAAAGGATGTGACGGCAAAACTGGAGGCGCTGAAAGACTGCAATGTGGAGATTATCATCAAAGACATCAGCACCGTGAAATACGACCCTTCCAGGCTGTGGCGGTGGGTGGAGATCGTCACAGAGCTGTGCCGGGGGCAGATATAACTGTAGGTTTACGAAGATTGTGGAAGCCTTTTGACAAGGCAGACAGATAAGGAGCAGACATATGAAAGCAGTGATTTTAAAGGACATCGGGGAATACCAGGTGGTGGAAAAGCCCATCCCGGATATAAGAAACGATGATGACATACTGGCAAAGATCGAGTGCTCCAGTATCTGCGGTTCGGATGTACATATACTGGCCGACCCACCGGGAATACAGGCAGAGAAAGGGGTTACCATCGGCCATGAAATGGTGTGCCGGGTGGTGAAGACCGGGAAGGCTGTCACAGCCTTTTCCCCGGGAGACCGCTTTGTCCACGACCCCAATCTGTCCTGCGGAACATGCAGTTACTGCCAAATGGGCATGCCCAACATGTGCCGGAATATGACCACTCAGGGAGTGGATCTGGACGGGGCTTTTTCGGAATACATTGTAGTCCCGGAGCGGGCAGCAGTGAAAATCTCTCAGGAGATGCCAGCGGAAAGGGCAATATTCGCGGAACCGCTGAACTGCGTTCTCAGCGCAGTGGATAAAGTGAGGCTGCTTCCGGGGGAATCCGTTCTCATTTTGGGAGGAGGCCCCATCGGCCAGTATTTTGCCAGACTGTTCCGATTAAACGGCGCCGGGAGAGTGCTCATGTCTGAAATGTCAGAGTATCGGAGCCGTTTTGCGGTAAAAAGCGGGGCGGATGCAGTGGTCAACCCGGGAAAAGAACAGCTTGTGGAACGAGTGAAGGAGGAGACCGGCGGTATGGGGGCCGATGTGGTGGTAGACGCAGTGGGGACACTGGCAGATGACGCTATAGCCTGTGCCCGGTGCGGGGGAAGGATTCTCCTGTTTGGAAACAACCAGGCGGCACGCCAGAACATCAACCAGAGCCAGATTACATTGAAAGAGCTGACAGTTTTCGGAAGCTATATCGGCCGGTACGCCATGCCGGATACGGTGAAACTGCTGGAGAGCGGACTGTTAGATTTGGACGATCTGATTACCCACAGGATTGTTCTCGATGATTTTAAAAAGGGGATTGAAGCCATGCAAAGAGGGGAGGCCATGGAGGTGGTGATTTACCCGGAGCTGTAGAAAATGATTGGAAAGCCGTACTATCGAAATCGCTATCGGAATCGTACGGCTTTTTTGCAGTTTAGTATTGTGCAGTGATTCCGTAACGTTTATAATAGATACTGTTACAGATGATTTTTCAGAGGCCTGCGGGAAAATCGCAGCGGATGAAATTCATCTGTATCCGCCGG
>CANSYV010000140.1 GCA_947651335.1 uncultured Lachnospiraceae bacterium | reverse complement strand
GTTAATAAATTTGTAAAGTAATTATATGTGCAAGATTCTCCTTTCCTATGTATTTTAGTGATATTCAGTTACATTAGATTGCAAGAGTTCATTTGGGTAATCAGAAGTAATCTATATAAAGGGGCAGAAAGTGTTGATTTTACAAGGATTTCGGGAAATTGACCACGGGTTCGAATCCCGTATGCTCCATCTGGAAACCCTTGATTTTTAAGGGTTTCTTTTTGTTTGAACATCAAAAAATCTTATGGAGAACAAAAAATGCTAAACATTATTTTCAACAGAGGTTCTAAAGATATTGTGGATATTTCACGAATTTTTGACATATGCATTAAAAATAGTGGCAATATTATCCATACTTATGTAGATTTTCTAAAGGATTTTCGTGCTATTTACTGAAAACTGAAAAAGAAAGCGGCAGAGGCTGTTAACCCCTGCCCTTTTCTAAATCACTGGCAATCACATATCTATCCCCGCAGCTCCCATCAATTCTTATCCAAATCCGCCGTAATCTCATAATAATCGCAGGGATGCGCCGTAAGGCCAGTGACGCCTTCACCAGATACCATGGACATTTTCAAATGGGACACAAAGATAAACCCATAATCGTCTAAAATAGTCTGAACCATCTGAACTGCCAGGTCTGAGCGCTTGTCTATGTCAAAAGTTCTGCTCATCTTTTTCTCCAGTTTTTCCAGCTTGTCACTGTGATAGCCGCCCCAGTTTTTCGATGAATCGTCCATACAGTGGGTGGTGAAGAAATACTCGGGATCTCCTGTGGGGGCGGTCACCATAGCGCTGGCAAAAATATCCCAGTCTCCGCTTTCCAAAAAATCTTGTGTGTTGGGCGTGTTGTTTACCTGGATATCAATACCGATTTCCTTCATAGATGCCTGCACGCTCTCTGCAAGCAGGGGAAGTTCCTGGCGGCTGGGGTAGGTGAGCCAGCGGATTGTGAGCTTCTCCCCGTCTTTGTCCACATAACCGTCGTCATCTGTATCCTCCCATCCTGCGTCAGCCAGGAGTTTTTTCGCGGCCTCCGGGTCATATTGATCTGCCGTCACCTGAGAATCTCCAAATGTGAAACTTTCCGGGAAGGGTCCCGCTGCCGGGCTGCCATTTCCATCCATAAGCACCTGGGTGAAGTTCTCCCTGTCTATGGCGCTGGCAATGGCTTTGCGCACGTTTTCATCCTGGAGGGCTTCTGTCTCGTAATTAATGGTGGCGAAAAATGACCGGGAGGTTTCCACAGACGAAATACTGTAGGGCTCCTGCTCAAACAGGGGAAGGCTTGCATAAGGAAGACCGTACGCGGCGTCCAGCTCCCCGGACTGCATGGACATGGTCATGGTATCCCCGTCTGTGATGGTCTGCACATGGATGGTGTCCAGCTTCGGCGTACCGTCCCAGTAATCCTCATTTTTTACCAGGGTAAGCCCCTGGTCAGTGATGACCTCCACAGCCTGATAAGGGCCGGTCCCGGACACATTGCCCTCCTTGGTAATGCCTGCCTCCATGTCGATGATACAGCCATAGGGGTCAGACAGATAATTCATGAAAGCCGGAACCGGTTTTTTGGTTTTAATGGTGACCGTCTGGCCGTCCGCGGTGATTTCCTGAATCTTCAAGTCTCCTTTTGCCCGTTCATGTACCTGTGTCAAGTGTTCCAGGCATTCTTTCACCGCCTGGCCGTCCACCTTGCGGCCGCTGGTAAATGTGATTCCCTCTTTCAGTGTGATGACCCAGGTATTCTTGTCCACATTTTCGTATTTTTCAGCCAGCCATGGCTCCAGTTCCATGGAATCGGAATACTTAAACAGAGTTTCTCCCACTCCGTAACGGATACAGGCCCAGCCTGCGTAACCGTTATGGGGATTTACATCTGACTCGTCATTTTCTGCATTGAATGTGGTATCCCCATAATAGAATACCTTTTCCCCTCTCTTTTCTTCAGATGCACCTGCGGTATCTCCCCCGCCCTCATTGGACGAGGAACCTGCCCCGCACCCTGTCAGCATTCCTGCTGTTACCGCCAATGACAGCAGAACTGCTGCCGGCCTTTTCCATAAAGATTTTTTTCTCATAATATACCTCCGGTTATTGCCCTGCAATTTCACGCTGTCCCACACCCTGCCGGACAGACACCGCCATAAATAAAAGGCTGCCTCCTGCCGGGACTCTCCCAGCCAAATACGGAATCCACAAGCATCTGTGTATAAGTTTCCTTGGGATTGCGAATCACCTCATCGGCTGCGCCCTGTTCCACCACACTGCCTTTGTACATAACCGCTGCATGGTCACACAGGTTCTGCACCAGCGCCAGGTCATGGCTGATGAGAATCAGGGAAAGTCCCTGCTCCTTCTGAAGTTTTTTCAAAAGCTCCACAATCTGTGCCTGAACCGTCACATCCAGGGCGCTGGTGGCTTCATCACAGATAATCAGCTGGGGATTGGGGGCAAGGGCTCTGGCTATGGCCGCTCTCTGGCACTGCCCGCCGCTGACTTCATGGGGATAACGGGAGGCAAACCCACCGTCCAGTTCCACCATGTCCAGCAGTTCATACATTCTCTCTTTTGCCTTCCTTTTTTTCATCCCCCGGTTTCTCATGCCCTCCATGATTCCATCGCCGAGCGTGCACCGGGGGTCAAAGGAATCCTGAGGTGTCTGAAACACCATCTGAACCTCCCCGTACAGTTTCCGCAGACTTTTTCCTTTTAAAGACAAGGTTTCTCTCCCATTCAACAGAACGCTTCCACCATCCGGAACTGTCAGATGGGTAATGATTTTGGCGGTGGTGCTTTTCCCACATCCGCTCTCACCCACGATTCCCATGCACTGCCCTTTTTTCATCTGAAAACTGACGCTCTTTACTGCTTCAAAAGGAATTTTATTTTTATAAAATGTTTTCTTCAGCTCTTTCACTTCTAATATATTTTCCATGTTCTATCCTCTGTTGATACGCATCACCGCACCGATAAGTTCCCTGGTATATTCTTCCTGAGGATGGGTGATAATCTCCTCTTTTCTCCCATATTCCACAAGACTCCCCTGATGCATCACCGCGGCCTTATCCGCCATATACTCCACCACCCCGATATTGTGGGTGACAATCACAATTCCTGTACCATATAGTTCCCGCATTTTCATCATTTCTTTCACCACCTGCGCCTGAACTGTCACGTCCAGGGCACTGGTTGGTTCATCTGCAAATAAAAGATCTGGCTTTAAAATCATGGCCATCATAATTCCCACCCGTTGATTCATGCCGCCTGACAGCTCAAAAGGGTAACTGCTTAAAATCCGCCGGCCATCTGTGAGGCGCATGTGGGCAAACAGCTCCAGGGCCCGCTCCCGCACTTCTTTTCTGGTAACTTTTTCGTGCTGGCTCACACTCTCATAGAGCTGGTCTTCGATCTTTCTGATGGGGCACAGGGAGCTTTCCGTGTTTTGGAAAATCATGCCCATGGCAGGCCCCCGCATTTTCCTGAGGGCATGGCTGTCTGCGTCAACCACATTTTGGCCCTTGTAATAGATATCTCCTTTTGTCACAGCCCCGCTGTCGCCTAAAAGCCCCATGGCAGCCTTTATCAGCGTGCTCTTTCCGCTTCCCGACTCTCCCACGATTCCCAGGATCTCCCCTGGCTTCACCTGCAGGGATACGTCATGCACCACAGGCCTGCCATTATAGCAGATTTCCACATGCTGAATATCCAGCAGCAATTCACTCATACGCCCACCTCTTTTTTGTGAAATCACTCTCTGGGGTCCAGCACATCCCGCACTGTATCCCCCGCCAGGTTAAATATGACAACTGTGAGAAATATGGCGCATCCAGGAGCCAGAATCACCCACGGCGATGTCTGCAGCATACTTCGTCCGTTACTCATCATGGACCCCCACTCTGCCGTAGGCGGCGCGGCGCCCAGACCGAGAAAAGACAGGCCCGCAATCTCCATGATCATGGTTCCTATATCCAGAACTGCCGTCACCACCACAGGCCCGGCAATATTGGGCACCACATGCTTACCAATCATTTTCCAGGTTCCGGAACCGGACAGCTTTGCCGCTGCTATATAGGGCATATTCTTAATCATCATTACCTGGCTGCGGGTAATTCTGGCATATTTCGGCCATGAGATACAGGCAAGAGCCACAGCCGCGTTCATGACACCGCCGTTCATAACACTGGCCACAGCAATGGCAAATACCATTCCTGGAAATGCCAGAAAAATATCCGACACTCTCATGAGAAAGGAATCCAGCTTCCCCCCATGGTAACCGCAGATGATTCCCACAGCTCCTCCCACACAGGTGACAGCCGCCACCAGAAAAAGAGCGGAAAAGATTGTGGTCTGGGAGCCAATAATAACCCTGGAAAGCATATCCCTCCCATAACGGTCCGTCCCCAGCAGATGGGACCCGCCAGGCGGCTGAAGCGCAATAGACAAATCCTGCTCATAAGGGTCATAGGGCGTCAGATAAGGCGCCAATGCCGCCATGAGTATCACGAAAACGGCCAGTCCCCCGAAAACCATCATTTTATATTTTGTACGGTTCTTTACAATTTTTTGTTCCCGTACCGTTATTTTCTCCTCCATGATTATGCGCCCTCCTGTCCCAGACGGATTCTTGGGTCCAAATAATGGTAAAGGATATCCGTCACCAGATTCACGCACACATAGATAACAGCCATCCAAATCACATACGCCTGTATCACTGGATAGTCCCGCATGGTAATGGCATCCACTGCCATCTTCCCCACACCGTCCCACATAAAAATGGATTCCACAATGGCCGTACCGCCCAGCAGCGAACCAATGGACAGAGCCAGCAGGGTGATGATGGTCAGCATGGAAGACTTCAGTACACTGAAATACAGAATTCTCTTTTCCCCTACTCCCCGCGCCCGGGCTCCCTGTACGTAATCCTTACCCAGTTCTTCTAACACCACTGCCCGCACCTGCCTGGTATATTTGGACGCCATGGACAAAGCCAGTGTCAGTGTGGGCAGAATCACACTTTTCCATCCAGCAGAATTTCCTATCACTGGCAGAAGATTCAGTTTCAAAGAAAAGAAATAAATCAGAAGCAGAGACACAA
>CANSYV010000139.1 GCA_947651335.1 uncultured Lachnospiraceae bacterium | reverse complement strand
CTGGGTAGCTGGCTTTGGCTTGATGGAGGACTGGTAATAGGCGTAAGTGGCGGAGATTATCCGCGGGGGAATCCTGTCTATTGACAACGGACAGTTTGAGGCTGGGAGAAGCCTTGGCTTTAACTACGTACAGACCATGATTTATATCATTCTGCCCCAGGTATTCAAGAATGTTCTGCCTGCGCTGGCCAATGAATTTATCGTACTTTTGAAGGAAACCTCTGTGTGCGGTTACATTGCGCTCCAGGATTTGACAAAGGGCGGCGATATTATCAGAAGCCAGACTTACAATGCGTTTGTTCCCCTGTTTACTGTGGCAGCCATCTATCTGGTACTGGTTATGATATTTACCTATTTAGTGAAATTGCTGGAGAGGAGGCTTCGAAGCAGTGAGCGCAGATAAACCGTTGATTCAGGTGCAGAACCTGACGAAAGCTTTCGGGGATTTCAAGGCTCTGACTGATGTCTCCACAGATATTTATCCGGGTGAAGTGGTATTTATTGTGGGACCGTCAGGTTCCGGGAAAAGTACGTTTTTAAGATGTCTGAACCGTCTGGAGGAACCCACAACGGGTCATATTATTTTTGACGGGACAGATATTCTGGATAAAAGCACTAATATAGACAAACACCGCCAGAAGATGGGCATGGTATTCCAGCATTTTAATTTGTTTCCCCACCTGACGGTGAAAAGAAATATCACTCTGGCGCCCACGAAGCTGAAGATTATGTCCCATGAGGAAGCGGACAAAAAGGCAGCGGAACTGCTGGAACGGGTGGGGCTTCCGGATAAAGCCGATGCCTATCCGGGAATGCTCTCCGGCGGCCAGAAACAGCGGATTGCCATTGCCAGGGCTCTGGCTATGAATCCGGAGGTTATGCTTTTTGACGAACCCACATCCGCGCTGGACCCGGAGATGGTGGGAGAAGTTCTGGAGATTATGGGAGAATTGGCAAAGGGCGGAATGACCATGGTTGTGGTTACCCATGAGATGGGTTTTGCCAGGGAAGTGGCCAGCCGTGTGCTTTTTATGACGGATGGGGAGATCAAAGAGGAAAATAATCCCAAGGATTTCTTTGAGCATCCGGAGAATCCCAGATTGAGGGAGTTTTTGTCTAAAGTATTGTAGATAATTGTAAACTTTTTTTCTTGCGAGTCACGAGGCTGGCCATCAAGAAACAAATACGGAGCTCAAAACCGTTTTGAATTCGCTCCTTTATTTGTTTTTTGATGGCCAGCCTCTGGCTGTGGAGAGTTTGAAATTTGAAATTTTGGTTTTAGCTTTCGATTTCCCGGATTAAGTTTACCATCTCTATGGCGCCCAGTGCGCAGTCGTAGCCTTTGTTGCCTGCTTTGGTGCCGGCGCGTTCGATGGCCTGTTCGATGTTTTCTGTGGTCAATACTCCGAACATGACCGGGACGTCTGTGGACAGGGAGATGGCTGCGATTCCTTTGGAGACTTCGCTGCATACGTAATCATAGTGGGTGGTGCTGCCGCGGATGACTGCGCCCAGGCAGATTACGGCGTCGTATTTTTTGCTTTTTGCCATTTTGGAGGCGATCAGCGGGATCTCGAAGGCGCCGGGAACCCATGCCACGTGGATATTTTCTTCTTTTACATCGTGGCGCAGCAGCCCGTCCATGGCTCCGCTTAACAGTTTTGAGGTGATAAACTCGTTGAAACGGGCTGCCACAATTCCGATTTTAATTTCTTTTGCGATTAATTTTCCTTCAAATGTTTTCATTTCTTTATTTCCTCCTGGTGTTTGAGATTACAGATTTAGGATATGTCCCATGCGTTTCTGCTTTGTTTTCAGGTAAAACAGGTCGTACTCTGTGGCGTGGATCTCGATGGGAACCCGTTCGGTGATTTCCAGGCCGTATTCGGACAGCTGGTAGATCTTGTCCGGGTTGTTGGTAAGAAGGCGCATGCTGCGCACTCCCAGATCCCGCAGTATCTGTGCGCCGATGTAGTATTCCCGCTGGTCTCCCGCAAAGCCTAAAGCCAGGTTCGCCTCCAGGGTATCCATGCCTTTTTCCTGTAGCTCGTAGGCACGCAGTTTGTTGATCAGTCCGATTCCCCGGCCCTCCTGGCGCATATAGAGCAGAATTCCCCGGCCTTCCTTTTCGATCTGGGTCATGGCTGATGCCAGCTGCTGGCCGCAGTCGCAGCGCAGGGAGCCGAAGGTATCCCCTGTGAGGCATTCTGAGTGGACCCGGCATAATACATTGCTGCCGTCCCCGATGTCTCCTTTTACAAGGGCAATATGGTGTTCGCCGTTTAAGCGGTTCACATATCCGTAGGCGTCAAAATGACCGTATTTGGTGGGCATTTTGGTGACTGTCACCCGGTCCACCAGTTTTTCGTGCTGCCTTCTGTAATCCTGCAGGTCTTTGATGGTGATGATTTTCAGATTCCACTTTTGGGCCAGGCCCAGCAGTTCTGTGGTGCGCATCATGGTGCCGTCCTCACGCATGATTTCACAGCACAGTCCGCATTCCTTCAGACCTGCCAGGCGGCATAAGTCTACGGTGGCCTCTGTGTGTCCATTTCTTTCCAGCACGCCGTTTTTTCTCGCCAGCAGGGGGAACATGTGGCCCGGGCGGCGGAAGTCCTCCGGCCTGATGCCGTCCTCCACGCATTTCATAGCTGTGATGGAGCGCTCCTCGGCGGAAATTCCTGTGGTAGTGGCTGTGCTGTCAATGGAGACGGTAAATGCTGTCTCGTGGTTGTCTGTATTCTGTGTGACCATCTGGGGAAGCTGCAGTTTGTTGATATATTCTTTTGACATGGGCATGCAGATTAAGCCCTTGCCGTGGACAGCCATAAAGTTTACGTTGGCTGTGTCCGCAAACTGAGCGGCACAGATGAAATCCCCTTCGTTCTCTCTGTCAGGGTCATCGGTTGCCATGATGATTTTTCCGTTTTTCAGGTCCTCTAGTGCTTCTTCGATTGTGTTGAATTGTGACACGGTTGTGAGCCTCCTTAATAACCGCACTGAGACAAAAATTCTTTTGTCAGTGTGCTGGTTGGTTTTTGTTTGTCTGACTGGGTAAATAATTTTTCCACATATTTCCCGATCATATCGTTTTCCAGATTCACGCTGTCCCCGGTACGGCGTTCGCTTAAAGTGGTGGCGGCAACGGTGTGGGGAATGGCGGAAATGGAGAAATCATCCGTGCCAATCTGTGCTACCGTCAGGCTGATGCCGTCGATGGCGATGGAACCTTTTTCAATAATGTACCGCAGTATGGCGGGGGACGCCTGTATGGTGTACCAGACAGCTGTATCGTCCCGGGTAATCCGGGTGATGGTGCCCATGCCGTCCACATGCCCGGCCACTATGTGGCCTCCGAATCTGCCCCAGGCAGGCATGGCCCGCTCCAGATTCACATGGCTGCCGCTCTTTAACTGGGCCAGGGACGAGCGGTTCAGTGTCTCGTGCATGACATCTGCGGTAAAAGTCTGGGAATGGATGGATGTGGCGGTGAGACAGACTCCATTCACGGCCACGCTGTCGCCGATTTTCAGATCTTCCAGGATGAGATCTGCCTGGATATGAAGGATGGCGGAGTGCCGCCCTTTCTGAATCTTCTCGATGGTGCCCATTTCCTCAACGATGCCTGTAAACATCCCGCTCTACCTCGCTTTCTATCAGAAAATCCTCTCCCAGCTGTGTGATGGTGCTGTTCTTTAATAGAACGGAATCTGCCGGGGAGGGGAATCCGGTTCCCTCTATGGGGGTTTTTGCCAGCTGTCCGCCGAACAATTTGGGGGCAATATAAGTCTGCACTTTCTGGATGATTCCGCTTTCTAATGCTGACCAGTTTAGTGTGCCGCCTCCCTCCAGCAAAACACTGTCAATTTTTTCCTGTCCCAGCCTTTCCATCAGATTCCACAGGTCCACATGGCCGTCTTTTTTTGGTATGACCATGATATGACAGCCTTTTTGGATGTAGTCAATGTGTTTTTCCGGGTCTGTGCAGCAAGTGGCCAGGTATGTGGGCACCTCTTGGGCGGTGTTTACGATTCGGGATGTGAGGGGAGTGCGCAGTCTGGAGTCGCAGATGACCCGCACCGGATTTTTCCCGCCCTCTATCCGGCAGGTGAGCAGCGGGTCGTCTGCCAGGACGGTTTCGATGCCGGCCATAATGGCGCTGTAACGGTGGCGCTGTCTCTGTACGTGTTCCCGGGCGGCCTCTCCGGTAATCCATTTGGAAGCCCCGGTGTATGCCGCGATTTTTCCGTCCATGGTCATGGCGTACTTCATCACCACATAAGGACGCTTTGTCTGGATATAATGGAAGAAGACAGGGTTTATCTGGTCACATTCTTCCCGCAGCACATGTTCCGTTACCTGTACCCCGTGTTCCCGCAGAATCTGGATGCCTTTTCCGCTCACCAGAGGATTGGGGTCGGAAGAACCTACGATCACATGGCCGATTTTGGATTCCAGGATGGCATCTACGCAGGGGGGCTGTTTGCCGTAATGGCAGCAGGGCTCCAGGGTTACATACATGGACGCCCCTTGGGGCGGTTCGGTACAGGAAGCCAGGGCATTGCGCTCTGCGTGGGGCTGGCCATAGCGCTGGTGGTATCCGGTTCCGATGACCCGGTCTTCTTTTACAATAACTGCGCCTACCATGGGGTTGGGGGATACCCAGCCTTCGCCTTTTTTGGCAAGTTCGATGGCCATGCGCATATATTCTGTATCCTTCAATGTATTTTCCTCCAAAAAAAACCCTGAACTTTAAAAAAGTCCAGGGCAAAAAAATAAAGTGTGGTAAGAGCATGCCTAAAAATCCGTTCTAAAGTTTTCAAACATGCTCCAGGAAAAGCTTTCCCGCTCACCCAGCATGTTCAAAGTAATCAAATCTCCGAAATAATAAATTCCAGAGAAATGGAACATGAGCAGGAGCGCCGCTCCCGAATAATCATCTTCTTCCATCCAGACTGTACTGTCGGCTTCGGAATTGCACCGAATCATGCCTTGCGGCTCGTGGGCTGTACCACCGATAGGGAATTGCACCCTGCCCTGAAGATATTTATTCACTTGTGAAAATATCACTCAATAGGGTTATAATAATTTCACAAGTGA
>CANSYV010000138.1 GCA_947651335.1 uncultured Lachnospiraceae bacterium | reverse complement strand
ATGGACACTCATGAAATCCCCGCCTTTCCCCTTTTATGCTCCATGGAAACCACGACATGGTCAAGAAGAACAGCCATTTTCTCCAGAAAAATTACAGTCATTATCCTCGTATCTGTGGGAATAATCCCCATCTGGAGAAAAGCCCTCTGTTCCCAGGCATGAAAATTTACTCCGGCATTATTCTGGAGAATGCAGTTCCCGATTCCAGAAATCTGTATCTGACCCACGGACATCAGGCAGATGTCTGTAATTCTGTTTTCTGGCGGGTCTCCCGTTTTCTTGTGCGGCATCTCTGGAAACCCCTGGAACATTTCGGGGTTCTGGACCCCACCAGCGCGGCGAAAAATTATACCCGGAAGCAGAAGACAGAACGCCGCTTGTACCAGTATGCCCAGCAGGAAAACCGCATCCTGATCACCGGCCATACCCACCGGCCGTCTCTCTCAGAGGACGATCTCAGCTACTGCAACTGCGGAAGCTGTGTCCATCCCAGCTGTATCACCTGTCTGGAAATCGAGCATATGCGCATCCGTCTGGTGAAATGGCGGCTTGCGGTAAAGCCGGATATGAGTCTGTACGCGGCCAGAGAATTAATCAGCGGGCCGGCAGCCGTGGGGAAATGACTACTTTCCCCGCGGCTTCTTTTTTATCTGATATCTGAGACACGCTCTAATACATATACGCATCCTGATAATTACTTCCGTCCCCAATAAAGGAACTTTCCGCTCCGTTAGCGGCGAAGGTCAGGTCCATCCGGGTCCACTGATCTTTCTGCGCTTTAAAGCCAACTGTGACCCACCCGGTCTCTTTTGTATAAAACATATTCCAGGCGTGGTATAGATTATCCGGGGACACATACCCGAAAATCACCCTGGTGGGAATCCCCTGGCTGCGGAGCATGGCTGCCGCCAGGGAGGCGTAATCGAAACAGATGCCCATCCCTGTCTCCATGGTCTCATCCGGGTTTGGCAGATATCCGGACTGGACATTAGCCGCTTTTGGAAAATCATAATCCACTGTTTTACAGATATAATCATACACTCCGGACACTACCTCCACAGCATTTCCCGCCTTCTTCGCCAGTTTGGCGGCTTTCTTGACACACTGGGAATCTTTGGTGTAGTTCACATAGGCACTGGGCCGCAGGAACGGCTGGAATTCGTCGGATATGGCAACCTCTGCCTCCGCGATGTAGAGCTGGGCATATTGGCTGTCCACCACATTTTCCATTACACGGAACATATAAACACCGTCTCCGCCCTGGAGAGGAAAGACCGAGGGAGTTCCGTCGGAGGCAATATCATACGTATACGTACTTTCCCCTTTTGTCACCTGAAATTTCAATCTGGCGGGAGACCAGGCGGCTATTGCCACATAACCGTCTTTCGTGGCGGAGAGATCCAGAAGCACATTGCCGTCGCCCTGAGCCAGTTCCGCGTGGAAGGCAGATCCGGCAAACCCCGGCGCTTTGTAGCTTTTTTTCTTTTTGGATTTTGTTTTCTTCTGGCTTTTGGTCTTCTCTATCTTCTTGCCTTTTCCGTCGGCTGTGGAATAGGTATACACCGCCGCCGGAGCCTCCTGGTCTGTAAGCTGGCTGGAGACTGCCGTCTCTTGTTCGTCTGTCCGGCTGTGGGCACATCCGCCCAGGAAAAGTAAAAGGGCAGCCAGCAGACAGAAATATTTCGTTTTATACACCATTTTATACCACCTATTTAGCATGTTTCCGGGATATCCGGCACCACAGGACTGTTAAAAAGCTCAAACGGGTCGATATCAATACATTTGGATTCGTCCCGATTCCCTTCTAAATCCCATGCAGCAGTATATCCGATTACTGTCAGGGTTTCTCTAAAGATATTTTTGTCCTTCAGCACTTTAAAAACACCGCCTTTTTCAATCAAAGGCTTCATCCCCTTCCTTAAATTATTTCTATTCGCAAAGCGGAACAATCCGCTGTCTGTCAACATCCACCAGCCCGTGAGTCGTGATTTTCAAATGGGGGATGACGGGCAGGCTTGTGAATGCCATGAGCATAAACAGCTCTACATCCCCAGGCACCCCCAAAAGCCGCTCGCTCTCCCACAGTTTCTGATTCTGCTCTGCCACAGCAGGAGCTGAAGCCTCCGACATCAGACCAGAGACAGGCAGAGGCAGTTCTGCCAGTATATTCCCGTCAGCTACGGCTGCGCAGCCGCCTCCCATTTCCCGGACGCGGTTTCCCGCAGCAGCCATATCTGCTTCGTTTGTGCCTATGATAATCAGATTATGGGAATCATGGGCAATGGAGGAAGCGGCCGCCCCTCTTTTCATGCCTGTTCCGGAAATAAAACCAATGCATTTATGTCCTGTATTTTTATGCCGCTCTGCCACAGCGATTTTCAGAATATCCTGATTCAAATCCACTCCGTCTTTTTTATCAAAGTCAATGACTGTAATCCAGTCCTCTGTAATCAGCTGGTGCTTCACCAAACGGATCACATGGCATTTTTGCTTACCCGACTGCTTCATATAAAAGTCTCTTTCTGAAAGCACATTAATATGGAAGGAACTGCGTACATTTTTCTCCAACTCCTGGCAGACAGCAGGGGGATTCCAGGGGTGCATGCGTCCATTTTCCACAATCATGCGCCCTTTTTGGTATACATCGCGGATTCTCACCTGATGGAGATCATCCAATACCAGAATATCCGCTGTGTAACCCGGAGCAATGGCTCCCACGCCGCAAAGCCCAAAACATTCCGCCGCCCACAGCGTCGCCATGCGGATAGCGGTGATGGGATTCCTTCCGTCCTGAACAGCCATGCGGATAGCGGCGTCTATATGTCCGTTGTTTAATAAATCAGCCGCATGTTTATCATCGCTCACCAGCAGACACCGATGTGCCCACGGCTCCTCCAGCAGAGGAAGCAGATCCCGGAGATTGGGGGCCGCCGTCCCCTGGCGGATCATCACCCGCTGGCCCTTGCGGATGCGCTCTTTCGCCTCCTGGACTGAAGAACACTCATGGTCATCTCCAATACCCGCGGCAATGTAACAATCCAGCTCCCTGCCAGAGAGCAGCGGGGCGTGGCCGTTTACCGTGCGTCCGTGGCGGATAGCCGCGTGGATTTTTTTCATAATCTCTCCATCACGGGCTATGACACCTGGATAATCCATGACCTCCGCCAATCCCAATACCCGGGGGTGGGAGTAGAAAGGCTCCAAGTCCTCTGCAGTCAAGACAGCCCCTGACTCGTCAAAACCTGTGGCCGGAACACAGGAAGGAAGCATGATATAAACAGTCATGGGAATCCCTTCACTGGCCTCCAGCATATAACGGATTCCGGCGGCACCGCAGACATTGGCGATCTCATGAGGGTCCGCCATCACAGAAGTGGTGCCGTGGGGAAGCGCTGCCCGGGCAAATTCCGCAGGCGTAAGCATGGTGCTTTCAATATGAATATGCCCGTCAATGAAGCCAGGGCAGATATACCTGCCTGAGACATCCCGCGTCTCATCCGCATCCTGCTCATTATAATCTCCCACACCGATAATACGGTCATCTTCCATCAGTACCTGTACCTGTTCTTCTTCTCCGGTAAATACGTTGATGACAGTTCCGTTTTTTAATAAAGTCCGCATCTTTTCCCCCGAAATCAATTGTTTTTTACATGTGTTCCCATAAAACCTGCGGCAGCGGTGCCTGGATTTTCATGGAATGCTCTTTTGTATATGGTAGCATAAGTTTGAGATTACTTCAATTCAAAAATGTATTGCGCGTAAAAAGCAGCCGGTTCCTCCTAGCAAAAAACCGGCTGCTTTTATGCAGATATCGCGCCAATCACTGCTGCTCCTTTTTCTCTGCCAGGAAATCCAGTTCTAAAGGCTTATCCAGCTCATCCGGCACGTATTTTCCATTTTTCTTCCGCTGTCTGACACATTCGGTCAACAGGTACTCGATTTGGCCGTTGACTGAGCGGAAGTCATCTTCTGCCCAGGCGGCAATGGCATTGTACAGCTTGGTGGAGAGCCGCAGCGGCACCTGTTTTTTCTGTTCCGCCATGCTAGTACAGGGTGCCGGAGTTCACCACTGGCTGTGCATCGTGATTACCGCAGAGCACCACCAGCAGATTGGAAACCATAGCGGCTTTCCGTTCTTCGTCCAGCGTCACGATGTCGTGTTCGTTCAGCTGTGCCAGCGCCATCTCCACCATACCTACAGCGCCGTCCACAATAGTTTTTCTGGCATCCACAAGGGCTGCGGCCTGCTGGCGCTGCAGCATGGCAGCCGCAATCTCCGGGGCATAGGCCAGATAAGTAATCCGCGCTTCCACCACCTCTATGCCGGCATCTTCCACACGGTTCTGAATCTCATTACGTATTCTCTCAGCTACAATCTCGCTGGAACCCCGCAGACTTCCCTCATCTGCCACACCATCACCTGTCGTGCCCACATTGGGCGCCACGTCATAGGGGTAAAGCCGCACAATGTTTCTCAGGGCGCTGTCACACTGTAGAGACAGGTATTCTTTATAATTATCTACATTAAATACAGCCTTGGCTGTGTCTGTCACACGCCAGGTAACGGCAATCCCGATTTCCACCGGATTTCCCAGACAGTCGTTGATTTTCTGGCGGGTGTTGTTCAGAGTCATGATTTTCAGGGAAATCTTTTTCTCCGCAGCGGCTTCCTGTTTTTGCGCGGATTCACCGGCAATGCCTAATTTTGACGGGCGCACATCCCCGCTCTGGCTCAGCTTCGTCTTCCCCGCCGGGTTGATAGAAGAGCAGAAAGGATTTACCCAGTAAAATCCCTCATCTTTCAGGGTTCCTGCATATTTTCCAAAAAGGGTCAGCACCAGCGCTTCCTGGGGCTTTAATACTTTAAGACCCATAAGGGGAATCCAGGCGACGGTAAGCAGGAAAATCCAGACAACTACACTGTTGCTGTCGTTGTTTATAGCAAAAATCAGTCCCGCAGCCAGAAGCAGGTATAAAACAATTTCCCCCAGCAGAACCGGCATACCTATTTTCCGATTAGTCAATACGATTTCCTTCATGATTTTATCCTCCTATTAATTTGATATCGAAATCATATCACTTTGGTTTCTGGCTGTCAATAT
>CANSYV010000137.1 GCA_947651335.1 uncultured Lachnospiraceae bacterium | reverse complement strand
GTCAAACTCCATTGCCTGGACAAACTCCAGAAGCTCCTCATGGTCTTCCTGGGTTTCTCCCGGGAAACCAGTAATCAGGGTTGTCCTCAAAACCACGTCTGGAATGGCACGCCGCAGATTTTTCACCAGATCCTTCAGTTCTGCCTGGGAAGTCTTTCTTCCCATGCGTTTCAAAATGGCATCGCTGGCATGTTGAATGGGAATGTCAAGGTAATGACATATTTTCGGCTCCCTGCCAATGGTATCAATCAACTGAGGGTACAATTCCTCTGGATAACAGTACAGGATTCGAATCCATTCCAGTCCGGAAATTTCGCACAGCTGGGCAAGCAGCCGGTGCAGGGACTTTTCCCCGTACAGATCCTGCCCGTATATGGTGGTCTCCTGTGCCACAAGAATCAGCTCCCGCACACCCTCTGCCGCCAGTTCTTCCGCCTGTGTCAGAAGACGCTCCATGGGGATGCTGCGGTATTTGCCCCTGAGACTGGGGATAATGCAGTATGTGCAGTGCTTGCTGCACCCTTCCGCGATTTTCAGATAGGCATAATGTCCGCCTGTGGTCAGGATACGCTTTGCCGAAATCTGCGGAAGATAGTTAATATCCTCATATTTTTCGTAGTGATTCCCAGCAAGTGCCGTTTCCAGCCCCTGCAGCAGGTCCTCCAATGCTGTAGTTCCCAGCACCACATCTACCTCTGGAATCTCCCTGGCAATCTCCTCCTGATACCGCTGTGCCAGACATCCGGTGACCAGGAGAGCTTTGCAGGGGCCCTCCCTTCGGTACTGTGCCATCTCCAGTATGGTCTGAATACTTTCTTCTTTGGCATCCCCGATAAAGCAGCAGGTATTGATCACGATTACGTCTGCGCATGTCTCATCATCGGTGATCTGATAACCGCAGGCCGCCAAAAGCCCCAGCATTTCTTCCGAATCAGCCAGATTTTTATCACACCCAAGGGATATGAATAAAACACTCCTCATACATTCCTCCTATACTCGAAAAGGCTGACATACAGGAACATTTTTCCTGTACAGCAGCCTATCCAGTACACCGCTCCATACCCGCAAAAGTACCAGAGCGTGTCTGATATTTTTATCAGTGCAGGGCGGATATTTCCTCTGTCTCGTATTCTCCTGCCATACCAGCATCCCCCATATCCTCTGCCCCGCTGTTTTCTATCTCACCGTTCTCCTGGGACATTTCTTCCATATCCTCCTGTAACGCTTCCGTTTCAGCCAGTTCTTCCTCGTCTTTTCTGCCGTCCTCCGGCATGATCTTTACCTCACCCCGATACAGTTCTTCAATGGCAACCGACAATGGTTTCCTGCCATTGGCGTGGGGGACCAGAGGAGTATCGCCTCCAATAATCTGTCTGGCACGCTTGCTGGTAGCCAGCACAATGGAATACCGGCTGTTGACCACAGGCGGCTCATCAATCTCCGTCTCCTTGTTCACTTCCTGCATCAGTTCTGAATACGATGGATGAATCATACTCTCATTCTCCTTTCACAAATGCCTTCAGCTCCTGGACAATATTCTCTACAAATGCCTGCTGTCTGCCTATCCGGTAATGTTCGTTCTGGATAATCTCATGCATAACGTCCACGCATGTTTCCAATTCTTCATTGACCAGAAGGTAATCATATCCGGAAATGCCCTCTGCCTCTTCGCAGGCTCTCTCCAGCCTTTCTTTAATCAGCTCCGGTGATTCTGTCCCCCGCCCCTGAAGCCTTTCCTTCAGCTCATGGGCACTGGGCGCTGTCACAAATAAAAGCAGGGTATCCGGCATTTTCTCCTTGACTTTAAGCGCCCCCTGGATCTCAATCTCCAATATCACGTCTTTTCCCGCACTCAGCTGATTGTCCACATATTCTCTTGGTGTGCCGTAATAATTGTCCACGTACCTGGCATATTCAATCAACTGATCCTGTGCGATTAGCTCTTCAAATTCTTCCCGGGTGCGGAAAAAATATTCCCGTCCTTCTCTCTCCCCCTCTCTGGGAGACCGGGTAGTCACAGAAACAGACAGCGCATAATCGTCATATTTCTCCATCAGACGCTTCATCAATGTTCCCTTGCCTGCGCCCGAAAATCCGGATACCACTACAAGAATCCCTCTATTCATGCTCATCTCCTCTGCTTTTTACCTCATATTCAGAAAATCGCCTGGTGATGGTCTCCGGCTGCAGGGCGGACAATATAACCTTTTCACCCTCTGTAATGATCACCGCCTTCGTCTTCCTTCCCTGGGTGGCATCCACCAGACTCCCCAGACTTTTTGCATTTTGAATCAAACGTTTTACCGGCGCCGCATCCGGACAGACCACCGCCACCACTTTATCTGTATTGACCACATTGCCAAAACCAATGTTGATTAACCTGGCCATCTGCGCCCCCTTACTGTGCTGTTGTCACTCAATATTTTGAATCTGCTCCCGGATTTTTTCAATCTCTGTCTTCAATTCAATGGCAATATTGGAAATTTCCAGGTCATTGGCTTTGGACAAAATCGTATTGGACTCCCGGTTCATCTCCTGGGCAAGAAAATCCAGCTTTCTGCCTACGCCCCCTTCTTCTTCCAAAACCTGTGCCATATTCTGAATGTGGCTTTTTAACCTCACCGTCTCCTCATCGCTGCATATTTTATCAGCATAAAGAACCACCTCCGCGGCGATCCTGCTGTCCTCTATCTGGTTGTCCTGTGCCAGTTCTCTGACTTTTTCCTCCAGCCTCTCACGGTATGCAGCCAGCAGCTGGGGGGAACGGCTTTCGATCACGGCCACCTTTTCTTCCAGGGAAGCCAGCTTATGCAGGATATCTTCTTTCAGATGTGCTCCTTCCAGTTCCCGTGCCGCTGTCACTCCTTCCACAGCCTTCGCCAGCCCCTGTTCCAGCAGCTTCCACAGGGAATCCTCATCTTTTCCCTGTTCTTCCATAACGAACACTTCCGGCAGCCGCGCCAGGGAGGACAGGGTAATATCGTTTGACACTCCCAGCTCTCTCTCCATCCGGCCAAAATAATCCAGATACTGCTTTGCCAGCTCCTGATTATACTTCAACAGAACTTTCTGCGCGGAATAATCTTCATAATATATATAAACATCCACCTTGCCTCTTAACAGATGCTTTTTCAAATAATTGCGGACAGCAGTGTCGAAAAAACCCAGCTGTCTTGGCAGACGCACACTGATGTCCAGATAACGGTGATTTACTGTCTTTAACTCAATTGTAAATTTATGGCTCTCATCCTGGATCTCCATCCGGCCAAAGCCAGTCATACTCTTAATCATGCCTGAATTCTCCATATTACGCAGATATTTGCATTCAGATGTATTATAGAGCATTCCCAGATTCTAGTCAAGTTACGATTTCAGCACCTCAACCGCCATCTGCGCGCATCTCTCATCAAGGCCTTTTACAAAGCTTCCCTTCTGATATTTTCTCTCTTTGGATGTGCATACCACATGGGGTTTCAGCCATTTCCAATCCCAGAACGTTTCATCATCCAGTATGACGAAATTCTCCACTTCCGGCCTGCGGCTGAGCCAGGAGGCAATCTCGAAGGGACGCATATCGTGTCCGTTGAAAAAATAGGGAGTAATTCCCGGAATCTGAATGTCATACATGTCCAGCCTTTTCAGGAAAATCTCCACATTTTCGTCATCCCCTTGAAATCCCTGGCGGGCATACTTCCCATAGCTGTACCGCCAAGAAGATGAGAGCACCACCTCCGCGCCTGTCTTCTCGATAATTCTCTTGAGATTGCGGATATAACTCTGGTCTATGACAATCCCCTGGTCGTTCCTCTCCGGCCCGTCATCATTGAGCACCCCGTCCACATCCAGGAAAATGACTTTTCTGTAGTGGTCTCTGATGCGCTTTGCACTGCCGATTACCTCCGGCGATGTTTTTTGGTGGTACAGTTCTTCCCACCAGGGACCGAACTGCAGAATGCGTGCTGCTTTTCTCACAGCATCTTCCGTGAGAAAGCTTGCATATCCGGTGCAGACCATGTGTCCGCGGAAATACTTCTCCATACTCAGGTCATCCAGAACCACATAGGAATTCAGCCCTGGATGTGCTTCCAGATATGCCCCGATCTCGTCCTTTTTTAATGTATGGAAGTCATAGGGAACCATGCCGGTAATATAGGAATCCAAGCCATGGATGCCAAACAGCAGTTTCAGCTGTTCCAGGGACTTGGAGCGCTTCCAGTCTGAGGATATGACAATCTCGGCGCCGCAGTCTTCCAGCAGACGGCGCAGATTCTCAACCGCTTTCTTGTGCCAGTCATAATAGACCGCCGCCACATCGTATTTATCAAGTTCCAGATAACGGCTGTCGCCCATTTTCTCTGCAATATCTGCCCGGGTCTGTATCAGGTCATGGTCGAAACGTTTCTGGCTGCTGCAGGGCTGAAGAACCCCGTCAATATCAAGAAATACCACATGCCGTTCTTCGTCCCGCAGTCCGCCGGACATGGGCTTCGTACTGGTTGAACCTATCATATGTCATACACCTCCCTATTCAAAAATCTGCCGGCCAAGCCGGCGGTAAATCATTCCATTTACATCAATTTATTACCATACTACCATAAACCGTCTGTTCTTTCAATCTTCCATTTTGCATTGTATTTTTTTCTCTGATATGCTATATTTCATTTATAGACGATTTTTGACCGTGTAAAATACTGCTACAGCAGAAAGGCAGGGAGGAAAATTGCTGAATATTACACATTTAAGATATGCACTGGAAGTTGCAAAAACTCTGTCTATCACAAAAGCCGCTGAAAACCTGTACATGGGCCAGCCGAATCTGAGCCGTTCCATCCGTGAGCTGGAAGAAAAACTGGGAATTGAAATCTTTAAACGTACTTCAAAGGGAATCTCTGTGACAGAGCAGGGGGAGGAATTCCTCATGTACGCCAAAACCATCATGGAACAGATTTCCCTGGTGGAGTCGATTTATCAAAAAGATAAACACGCGGACGTACAGTTCTCCATATCGGTGCCCCGTGCCAGCTACATCTCCTGTGCATTTGAGGATTTTATGGCCAGACATGTTTTCTCCCAGAACATGGAAATTATTGTGCAGAATGTTGTCAATAGTCTGCCGGGAGTCCGTCTCCTTGTAAA
>CANSYV010000136.1 GCA_947651335.1 uncultured Lachnospiraceae bacterium | reverse complement strand
CTTTCCCCTTCATAAACCCGCTTACAGCCTTCATCTCCTGACAGAGAATATCCACATATTCGTCCACCCGCTTTCTCCACCTGTCCAGGGGATAGGAGCTGAAGGAACAGTACATACAGATACTGGGGCAGAAAGGGATGCCCACATAGATGCTGTAACCCTGGCGGTAATCCAGACTTTTCAGAACGTCTTCTTCCCTGCAGGCAATCTCCACGCACAGCCTGCTTTTGGTATCGCTGAGATAATACTTCTCCTGCATGTCCTTTACGGCCTCCTGGGGACTCCTGCCCGCCGCCAGCAGCCCCTCAGCCAGCTTTACCGGGCGGATACCTGTCAAGGTTCCCCATTCCAGCACACGTCCCGTGACACGCTCCAGCACCCGGTACAAGATCTGTTTTAAACAGTTTTTTTCCTCAAAACGGTTTTTCTTTGGCAGAGCAGGGATCTCACTGCCAGAAGCAGCTTTCCCGGCCCTTTTGTATTCCACATAGATCTCCCCGCTGCCGCACCAGGCTTTCAGAAATATCTGTTCCCCCCGAAGGGGCTGGGATTCCTCCGGGAATTCCTCCATACACCGGACATCCACCTGGCTGCCCGGGTAAAAGGCCCTCACCAGAGAATACACATCGTATTCAAATTCCTGCCTGTTCAGCCATACCAAAATCTCACACAAAGGGATTGTACCTCTTTTCATGGCCGATTGTAGTGGCCGACTCGTGGCCTGGAAGCACCTGGGTATCCTCCGGCAGAATTTCCAGAAGGCGCTTCACACTTTCCACCAGCTGCCGTGAGCTCCCCGTGGGAAGATCCGAACGCCCCACAGATTCACAGAACAGGGTGTCACCGCTGGCCAGAACCCCCTCATCCGGAAAATAATAGCACATACTGCCCTTGGTGTGCCCCGGGGTGTGGAATGCCTGGATAGAAAAGCCTGCCGCTGTAAATGTCTCCTCATCCTTTAACAGCACTTCCGGGTGGATGGATACCGGACGGCGGAGGGTATCGGTCAGATTCAAAGACACCTGTTCCAAAACATCCGCTTCCTCCTGTCCGGCATACACTGGGATCTGATATTTTTCCTTCAGAGCCTCCACAGCCATAATATGGTCAAAATGACCGTGTGTCAGCAGAATCGCCGCCGGTGTTCCGCCCATTTTCTCTGCCATTGACACGATTGTTTCCGGACTGTCCCCCGGGTCTACGAAGATCATCTCCTTCGTCTGCTCATTCAAGAGCCCGTAGCAATTGGTCCTCACCATACCTACACAGCACTGGCCCGCTTTCATGTCTTTCATATCGCCTTCACTCCTTTATCCCGTGGTCCGTTTCACGTCGATTACATTTTCCACCTGCCGCAGTTTCTCTATCAGTGACCTTAATTCTTCCTTACTGCCAATTTCAAAGTCCAGAGAAATCGTTGCCACTTCCTGCTTGCTGGTTCTGCTGTTGATTCCCCTCAAATCAATTTTCCGTTCCGTAAAGATCCTGGAAATATCCGCCAGCAGGCCGGTCCGGTTATCGGCATAAATATTGATTTCCGCCAGATACTTCTCCTGCGCCTTTTCCTCCGGCATTTCCCACTCTGCTTCCACCAGACGGGCCCTGTCTTCTTCCCCCATGTTCAGCACATTGACACAGTCCGTCCTGTGAATGGAAATTCCCCTGCCCCTGGTGATAAAGCCCACAATCTCGTCCCCTGGTATGGGACCGCAGCATTTGGAAAAACGCACGCTCACATCGTGGGCGCCCTTTACCACAATGCCTCCCTTGGCCTTTACCACCTGAATCTTATTGTGGGTATCGGATACCGCCTCCAGCACATCCTCATCCAGAAGATTCATCTGATGGTCTTTCTCGTAAGTTTCCACCAGCTTATTAAGCACCTGGCCTTCTTTCAGACCGCCATGCCCAATGGCAGCCAGCACAGAATCCCAGTCCCGGAACCCATATTTTTTCATCACCGGTTCCTGATATTTGGACTTGGTGTATGTGCCCAGAGGTATCCCCTTGCTCTTTGCGTACTGGGACAGCATTTCCCTGCCTTTTAAAATATTATCTTCTTTTAATTCCTGCTTAAACCAGTCATTAATCTTTTTCTTCGCCTGGGTGCTCCTCACCAGTTTCAGCCAGTCCCGGCTGGGCCCCTGGGAGTTCTGGGAAGTGATAATCTCTATCCTGTCCCCGTTTTTAATCACATATTCAATGGAAACCAGACGCCCGTTCACCCTGGCCCCCACCATGGTATTCCCCACAGCGCTGTGGATGCTGTAGGCAAAGTCAATGGGGGTGGACCCGGCAGGCAGTGTCTTCACATCCCCCGCCGGGGTAAAGCAATATACATTATCCGCGAATAAATCCAGGTCACTCTTTAACAGAGTCATAAATTCCCGGTTATCCGACATATCCCGCTGCCATTCCAGAATGTGCCGCAGCCAGCTCAGCTTCTCCTCTTCGCTTTTGCCCAATGGCTTTTTGCCGTCAGAAGATTCTTTATACTTCCAGTGTGCCGCAATCCCGAATTCTGCTGTTTTATGCATCTCATACGTACGGATCTGAATCTCAAAAGGCTGGCCGCTGGGGCCGATCAGCGTGGTATGAAGGGATTGATACATATTTGGCTTTGGCATGGCAATATAATCTTTGAACCGTCCGGGGATGGGTTTGTACATCTCATGGATGGCACCCAGCGCGGCATAGCAGTCCTTCACCGATTCCACCAGTATGCGCACGGCAAACAGGTCATAGATCTGGTCCAGGGTCTTATCCTGATTGACCATCTTCTTGTAAATGCTGAAAAAATGCTTCACCCGGCCATCCACCTGGGCATCGATGTTGGACGCGGCCATTTTTTCCTTTACTTCTCCCACAATATTGTTGATAAATTCTTCCCGGGCGCTTTTTCTAAGAGATATTTTCTCCACCAGATCGTAATAGACCTCAGGGTTGGAATATCTCAAAGACAAATCGTCCAGCTCCACCTTAATTTTGGATATCCCCAGACGCATGGCAATGGGCGCATAGATATCCATGGTCTCCCTGGCCTTCTCCAGCTGCTTTTTGGGCGTCATGTATTTCAGCGTCCTCATATTGTGGAGACGGTCCGCCAGCTTGATCAATATGACCCGGATATCCTTCGCCATGGCCAGGAACATTTTCCGCAGATTCTCCGCCTGCAGTTCCAGCTTATCCGCCGAATAGGACAGCTGTCCCAGCTTGGTCACCCCGTCCACCAGAAGCGCCACCTCCTGGCTGAACTCCTTGGTGACTTCCTCCACAGTCATCCAGGTATCCTCCACCGCATCGTGGAGAAGCCCCGCCACAATGGTCTCTTTGTCCAGTTCCAAATCTGCCAGTATAATCGCCACGCACAGGGGATGAATAATATAAGGCTCCCCGGATTTGCGCTTCTGCCCTTCGTGGGCCCGGTACGCTGATTCATATGCTTTCTGAATCAGGGAAATGTCAGCGGAAGGATGGTACTTCCTCACACTGGATATCAGCTCCCTGTACAGGTCTTCCGGGCTTGTAAAATCATCCATGGCCTTTGCTCTGGCATCCACTCTCTTTAATTTTTCAATAATCTCCCGCTCCGCCACCTTATCACCTACGCTTTTTTATGCATAAGTATACCATTTTTTTTTCCGATAATCAATCATAACTGCAATTACTGAACACTTTGTATGACAATCTGAAGACTTCTGCGCCCCTGATACTCATTGATTCTGGGATAATATAAAATAGATACAGCCGTCTTTTTCGATAAAATCTCTGTTATTTTCTCCATATCCCCAAAATAAATCCCCTCCTGGCGGCTTCCTGTCTCGTCTGTGAGGATCATTTTCGCCACATTTTTATTTTTTCCAAAAACCGAGAACCGGGACACCTGAATATTTTTCTGGGCGAACAAAGGTCTGGGATTTCCTTTTCCAAAGGGCTCCAGCAGTTCCATCTGTTCCACCAGCGGTTCTGTCACATATCCAATGGGCATGGGCACATCAATGACAAATTTGGGGATCATCTCCTCCACTTTTAAGCTGCACTGGTCATTCAGCCGCATCCGCAGGGTTTCCATATGTTCCGGGTTCATAGACAGCCCCGCCGCCATGGGATGGCCTCCATATTTCACCAGCAGCTCCCTGCAGGATGTGAGCTCATCATACATGGAATATTCTTCAATGGAGCGCCCGGACCCCTTCACCCCCTGCTCCCCTTTTGTCAGGATAAACACCGGCCTGTGGTACCGCTCCCGGATACGTCCGGCCACGATTCCCGCCAGGCTCTCATGACACTGGGGCAGATACACCACCAGAACCGGGTCGCTTTTCAGGGAACTGTTTTCAATCTGATTCACCGCCTCCTCCACCTGGAGGGCTGTCATGGACTTGCGGCTTTCATTCATATGTACCAGGTCGCCGGCGAGAACCGCAGCCTTTAGTTCCTCTTTCTCCAAAAGAAGATTCAGAGAACGTGCCGCGGTATCCAGCCTGCCGCTGGCATTGATGCAGGGCCCCAGAACAAACCCGATATGATAAGCGGACACCGGTCTGTCCAGTTTGTTTGCCCTCATCAGAGCCTGCAGGCCTGGATTGCGCGTATCAGGAAGACGCTTCAGCCCCTCCTTCACCAGAATCCGGTTTTCCCCCTGCAGGTCCATCACATCCCCCACAGTTGCTATAGCCGCCAAAACCATCAATTCCTCCAGTTCTTCCGCTGGAATCCCACACCTTTCATAGAGAGCACACACCAGTTTATAGGCCACAGCCGCCCCGCACAGTTCTTCAAAAGGATAGCCGCAGTCCTCCTGCTTGGGATTCACCACAGCATCTGCGGGGGGAATCACAGGTATCCGCTTCTCCCCTTCCATCTCATAGGGAATATTGTGATGGTCTGTGACAATCACAGTCATTCCCAGCTCTTTGGCAAGCTGTATCTCCTCTCTGGCGGCAATACCGTTATCACAGGTGACCAGAAGCTCAATGCCATCCTTTCCAGCCTGCTCCACCACATGGGCATTCAGCCCGTAACCGTCTGTGACTCTGTGGGGGATATAGGTATCCGCATTCAGCCCCGCCCTGAGAAACCCTTTATACAGCACCGCTGTTTGCCAAATTGCCCCATCGTTCCCATCTCCAGGATACAGGGATTTCAAATGGAATATC
>CANSYV010000135.1 GCA_947651335.1 uncultured Lachnospiraceae bacterium | reverse complement strand
AGCAAAGTTGACCTGGAAGTTGCCAGTCTTACTCTGGAGCCTATTGCGGCCATCAATGCGGCGATTCCGGTAAATATCCGTCTGCTGAATCTGGCACTGGTTGATATTGGAGCAGGGACATCTGATATTGCCATCTCCAAAGACGGAAGCATTGTGGGATATACAATGGCTACCGTTGCGGGGGATGAGATTACAGAAGCCCTTATGAAAAATTATCTGGTGGATTTCCAGACAGCAGAACAGATGAAAATGGATATTCAATCCAAGGAAGAAATTGAATTTACCGATATTTTAGGACTGCCTCATACGGTGTCCAATGAGGAAGTCCGTTCCTGTATCGGCGATGCGTTTAAGTCGTTGTGCAAAGAAATTGCGGAGAAGATACTGGCGGTGAATGGGGGAGCTCCCTCAGCGGTATTTCTGGCAGGAGGCGGGAGCAAACTGGCAGACATGCGGGAGTGTGTGGCAAAATACCTGGAAATGGATATAAACCGGGTGGCAATTGCGGGAAATAATTTTTCTACAAATGCGTGTTCAGAGGAGTATGATCTGAACAATCCGGAATATGCCACACCTTTGGGGATTGCTGTATCAGCAGGATTGAACATGATCAATGACAGCTGTCATGTAATGCTGAATGGAAAGCGTTCCAAACTGTTCAGAAGCGGCAGTCTGACTGTGCTGGATATTTTGATGATGAATGGATACCGTTCTCAGGATCTGCTGGCCAGGTCGGGAAGGAACACGGTGATTCAGCTGGACGGTAAACGTAAAGTTTATCATGGAACTCCCGGGGAACCCTCAAAACTGCAGGTGAATGGAGCGGATGTAAAGGTCTCTTATGTGGTACACGCAGGGGATCAGATTCATTTTGTACCTGCATTAGATGGGGAAGATGCGAAAGTAACATTGGCGGATGTGGTAGAACCAGGATATGAGAGCAGAACTTCTGTCAATGGCAGGATGGTTCCGCTGGATACAATCTTAAAGACAGGAGATGTGGTGATCACCGGACAAGGCGGGCAGAAGGAGGAAAAACAGCAGGAAGAAGAAACTGTTTCCCCAAGCTATGCTGATCATGTGTCTGCGGCACCTGCCGTGGCAAAAGAGCCGCCCAGGCGGGAGCCCCCGAAACCGGACCAGGCAGAAAAAGCCAAACCCCAGCAGCGGGTGCAGCCATCCCAAGTATATAAGTTTACGCTGAATGGGGAACCGCTGCTCTTAGTGCAAAAAGCAGATAACTCGCCATATTTTCTGATGGATCTGCTGGAATATTCGGACATTGATATGGAAAAACCCGATGGAGTGGTACAGCTGCGTGTCAACGGAAGGGAGAGTTCTTTCCAGCAGGAATTGAAGTCAGGGGATAAGGTGGATATTTTTCTACAGAAGATGGACAGCATGGGAGAGGAAGAAAATTGAAAAAGTGGGAGAGTAATATAAGAAAAGTCAAGCCGTATATACCAGGTGAACAGCCCAGGGAGGAGGGGATGGTCAAGTTAAATACCAATGAAAATCCATATCCGCCTTCTCCAAGGCTTCTGGAACTGTGCAGGAACATGGATTGGGGCCAGCTTCGGCTTTATCCGGACCCTGCTGCAAAAGTTCTGACAGATGCACTGGCCGCGTATCACGGACTGCTTCCGGAGCAGGTGTTTGCAGGGGTAGGGTCAGATGATGTGCTGGCCATGGCATTTTTAACTTTTTTTCATTCGTCTGCGCCAATACTGTTTCCGGATATTACCTATTCCTTTTATCCGGTCTGGGCAGATTTGTTTCAGATTCCTTATGAGAGGCCCAGGCTGGCAGAGGACTTTTCCATTGTTCCGTCCGATTATTTCGGGGTGAACGGGGGTATTATTTTTCCAAACCCAAATGCCCCCACAGGATGTGCCATGGGACTGGAGCAGATAAGGGAGATTATGGATCATAATCAGGATGTGGTTGTGATTGTGGATGAGGCGTATGTGGATTTTGGAGCTGTGTCTGCACTGCCGCTGCTGAAAGAGTATGACAACCTGTTAATCGTCCGCACTTATTCAAAGTCCCGCTCCATGGCGGGTATGAGAATTGGGTATGCCCTGGGAAATCCCACACTGATTGGGTATCTGAATGATGTAAAATATTCATTTAATTCTTATACCCTGAATCTGCCTTCCATTTACCTGGGCGCGGAAGTTTTAAAGGATGAGACATATTTCCAGGAAACTCTGCGTAAAATTGTGGATACCAGGGAGTGGGCCCAGAGAGAGCTGAGGGCATTGGGATTTGTATTCAGAGACTCCAGTACAAATTTTATATTTGCAAGACACCAATCCTGTCCTGCCTTGAAATTGTTTCACGCTCTGCGGGAGAAGCATATTTATGTAAGGCATTTTGACCAGGACAGGATTCGGGAATATCTCCGCATTACAGTGGGAACCCGGGAAGAAATGGAGACGCTGATTGACTTTTTGAAACAGTTTTTAGACGCGGATTAGGGAGGTTTTATGGAATCACTGGTACAATGGTTTACCACCCACCTCTCCCCCTATATTTCAGAACAGGCAGTGGTGTTTTTGATCTCCATGCTGCCCATACTGGAACTGAGGGGAGGGCTTTTGGCGGCCAGTCTGCTGAAAATTTCACCGGTTCAGGCAATTCCTGTCTGTATTATCGGGAATATTATTCCCATTCCATTTATTCTTCTTTTTATTAAACAGATTTTCAAATGGATGAAGGAGATCAAAATTTTCCGGCCGTTTATCGTGAAGCTTGAGGAAAGGGCCATGGGCAGGAGCGATCAGATAAGAAAATATGAGTTCTGGGGGCTGGTGGCTTTCGTGGGGATTCCTCTGCCTGGAACCGGGGCATGGACAGGGGCGCTGATTGCCTCTTTGCTGGGTGTGGATATTAAGAAATCCTCCGCGGCAATTCTGGTGGGGATTGCACTGGCCACCATCATTATGTATGTGTTTTCATATCTTATTGTGGGGAATGTTGTGAGCTGATCAGAGAAAGTTGCAAAAAAATGATATACAAAAAGAACGATGCACGTATAATTGTGCGGGGAATGAAAGACGGGATACCCATCTGCCTGGGATATTTTGCGGTTTCCTTTGCATTTGGCATGCTGGCAGTGACCAGCGGGCTGTCTGTTCTTCAGGCGGTTCTGCTGTCACTGACCAATCTCACCTCTGCCGGGCAGGTGGCAGGGGTATCTTTGATACAGGCAGGAGCGGCTTATTACGAGATGGCACTGACACAGCTGATTATCAATCTGCGCTACTGTCTCATGTCTTTTTCGCTGTCGCAGAAAATAGATAGAAAGGCGCCTTTCTTTCATCGGTTTTTTATCTCCTATGGTATCACAGATGAGATTTTCGCGGTAGCGGCCAGCCAGAAGGATAAAGTTGGGCCTGGATATATTTATGGGTTGATCAGTGTGGCGGCGCCGGGATGGGTCCTGGGGACCCTGTGCGGCGCTGTGGCGGGGAATCTGATGCCCGCTTCCCTGGTAAATGCGCTGGGAATTGCCATCTACGGGATGTTTTTGGCAATTATCATTCCTCAGGCAAAATCAGACAAGGTGATTTTAGGCTGCGTAGCGGGGGCCATGGTGCTGAGTGCGCTGTTTGGGGTGATACCAGGGCTGAAACGGGTGTCTGCCGGATTTGTGATTATTATAGTAACTGTGGTAGTTGCCGGTACAGCGGCCTGGCTGTTTCCGGTGAAGGAACCGGCTGGGGAGGACAGGGAACATGGAACATAATATTTACATCTATATATTGGTTATGGCTGGCGTTACATATTTGATCCGGGCACTGCCTTTGGTTTTGGTAAAAAGAGAGATCACCAGCCCTTTTATCAAATCATTCCTATATTATGTCCCCTATGCCACACTGGCTGCCATGACATTTCCGGCGATTCTGGATTCCACAGGGTCAGTTGTGTCAGCGGTGTGCGGGTTTGGAACAGCGCTGCTGTTATCTTATATGGAAAAAAGCCTGCTGACGGTATCCCTTTGCTCCTGCGCCGTGGTCTTTGTGGTGGAGCGGCTTATACTGTAAGAAACTATTGTCAGGCTTCCCAGCGTCCGGAGGCACCGCATGGAAGGATGAGGCCGGATGAGGATACCGGCAGGCCGATCTCCTGAGAGGTTACGTGCCCGCCCCGGTCTTTGAGCGCGGTTGACAGCATATATGTGAGTACAGCAGGCGCCAGTCCGGTGGTATAGGAGTTAATAAGGAAAAACAATGGGCGGGGGCAAAGGAGCCTGGTACATAGGGTGATGAAAGAAAAAACAGAGTCTTCCAGTTTCCAGACTTCTCCTTTTGGCCCCCGGCCGTAGGAGGGCGGGTCCATAATAATGGCATCGTATTGATTGCCCCGGCGGATCTCACGCTCTACAAATTTGATACAGTCATCCACCAGCCAGCGGATGGGTGCGTCCTTCAAACCCGAGGCCGCGGCGTTTTCTTTTGCCCAGGTGACCATTCCCTTGGATGCGTCCACATGTGTGACTGAGGCTCCGGCTGCTGCGGCGGATAAGGTGGCTCCCCCTGTGTATGCGAATAAGTTCAGCACTTTAATCTTTCGTCCGGCATGCCTGATTTTTTCGGAAAACCAGTCCCAGTTCACAGCCTGTTCAGGGAAAAGGCCGGTGTGTTTAAAATGAAAGGGTTTTAGATGAAATGTCAGGTCTTTATATTGAATGGACCATTGTTTGGGAAGGTGGAAGAATTCCCACTGTCCGCCCCCCTGTCTGCTTCTGTGGTAATGTCCGTTTTTCTGTTCCCATTCTTTTCGGGTGCGGGGTGTGTTCCAGATCACCTGAGGGTCCGGGCGGATTAAGATGTAATCCCCCCATCGTTCCAGTCTTTCACCGGAAGAAGTGTCCAGTAGCTGATAGTCTTTCCAACCGTCTGCAGTCCACATGCTTTTTTTGCTTCCTTTCTTTTATAAAATTATTTATCAGGATTATATCACAGGAAATCCGTTGGTTACAAGATATGGAACAGATTTGTGGCAGGGAGAATTTTGTCACATATTCAAACAAAGTCTTGACAACGCATAAAAGAGCATACTAAAATTAGATGATTAGAGCGGGATGAGGCGTGATAATCAAAAAGATTATTTGACACAGATTTCTGTGAGGAGGTTATTATGAAAGCATATGGACAGATGAACAGCGAGGAGTTTCTG
>CANSYV010000134.1 GCA_947651335.1 uncultured Lachnospiraceae bacterium | reverse complement strand
ATGAGGTAGTGGTGTACGATATCAAAAGTGATGATATCATTGAGTATGAGAACATGGATGTTCCCGCCATGACGGAATATATCCGCCATACGGTGGATCAGAACAATGCCTATCCGGCCGGGCTGTATGTAGCGCTGACGGATGGTTCCCTGTATCACTCCTCGTTTGTGCCGGGGCCGGATTTTAATGCTCTGGAAAAATCCTGGTATCAGGACGGCATTCAATCAGAGGATTTTATCATGGGAGATGTATATTTCGATGAAGACAGCCAGTCCTATGTGGTGGGCGCGTCCGGTGTACTGAAAGACGCGGAAGGGAACACCCGCGGTGTGGCTGCGGCAGACGTATATCTGGATTCCATCTCTGACATAGTAAAAGGCATCCAGCTGGAGAAAACAGGAGGGATTTTCCTGGTGGATACCCGGACAGACACGATCATCGGGCATCAGGATAAAGAGATGGCCGGAAAGACCCTCAGTGAAGCAGACGGGGAGATCTATGCATATGCCGCTGAGCAGATACAAAAAAACGTGTCAGGTCTGTCTGTGCGCGACAATATGTACATACAGGTGGAGTCTGTGCCGGACAGTGACTGGCAGGCAGTGGCATATGTGTCCAGGAGCGAAGTGCTGGCCAGCCTTCGGGCATTGACAGTCATTATGACGGTGGTGTCTATCCTGGCAATTTTGATTGCCATTTTCCTGACTATCCTGCTGGTGAGAAATATTATAGGAAAACCGGTGGCAGAATTAAATCATGTGGCTGCTAAGATTGCAGACGGAGAACTGGATCAGGTAATCAGCCATAGTTCCAATGACGAGCTGGGAGAACTGGCAGATAATTTCGGACAGACGGTGGTGCGTCTGCGGGATTATGTGGACTATATTGATGAGATTTCGGAAAAGCTCCATGATATTGCCCAGGGAGACCTTACATTTACCCTTTCCCATGAGTATATCGGTGAATTTGCCAAAATCAAAGAATCATTGGAAGGGATTTCCATGGCCTTCAATGAGACTCTGGGACAGATTAACATTGCGGCAGGGCAGGTGGCAGAAGGCTCCGGGTATGTCTCTGACGGCGCACAGACCTTGTCCCAGGGAGCGGCGAAGCAGACCGATGCAGTGGAGGCGCTGGCTGTACATATCAATGAGGTGTCAGAAGGGATACAGAAGACAGCAGCAGGGGCAAGAAAAGCCAGCCAGATTTCGCAGGATATGGGAAGCGGCATCTTAGAGAGCAATGACAAGATGCAGAATATGAATCAGGCGATTCAGAAAATCAGCGCCAAATCAGCGGAGATTCACAGCATCATCAAAACCATTGAGGATATTGCGTTTCAGACCAATATTTTAGCTCTGAATGCTGCTGTGGAGGCGGCGCGGGCAGGGTCTGCGGGAAAAGGATTTGCAGTGGTGGCAGATGAAGTGAGAGACCTGGCAGGAAAATCTTCGGAAGCAGCAAAGAACACCACCACTCTAATTGAACAGACTGTTGAGGCAGTGGAAGATGGAAATAAGGCCGCGGAGGATACCACGGCGGCTCTGATGGCAGTGGTAGCGCAGACAGAGGAAGTGACTGAATTAATTGAGAAGATAGCGGATTATTCAGCAGAGCAGGCTGATGCCGCAGAAGAAGTGATCCATGGAATCGACAGGATTTCCGATGTGGTGCAGTCCAACATGGCCACTGCGGAAAAAAGCGCGGCGGCCAGTGAGGAGCTGTCCAGCCAGGCAAATATGCTCAAGGAACTGGTGGCAAAATTCCGGCTGAAAGAGCAGTAGAAGGAATGTTTTGGCAGAGAGGAGGAAGAAATGCAGTATAAAGAGTATAAAGATGGGATCAAATTGTCCAGGCTGGGCATGGGCGCCATGCGGCTTCCGGTGCTGAATCAAGACGAGGCACAGATAGACTATGACCAGGCGAAGGCTTTAATCGACCAGTGCATGAAGGGCGGCGTGAATTATTACGATACGGCATTTATTTACCACGAGGGAAAATCTGAGGAGTTTTTGGGCAGGGCGCTGGCGGGATATCCCAGAGATACGTTTTATGTAGCGGATAAATTTAACTATCAGGCCAATCCTGATTACCGGGCACAGTTTCAAGAGCAGCGAAAGCGCCTCCAGATGGAGCGGATAGACTTCTATCTGCTCCATGGAATCCAGGACCATTTTGCAGATGACATCACTGGGAGCGGCTGTATCGAGTATTTTGACCAGATGAAGCAGGAGGGGAAGATTAGGTATCTGGGTTTTTCCTTCCACGGAAGCGCTGATGTATTATCCAGGATTCTGGACATGTACCCGTGGGACTTCGTGCAGATTCAGCTGAATTATTATGACTGGTATTATGGAGACGCGAAAGAACTGTATGAGATTCTCACACAGGCGGGGATTCCTGTTGTTGTTATGGAGCCTGTGCACGGCGGGATGCTGGCAGATCTGACAGAAAAGGCGGCAGAAGAATTAAAGGGGGAAGCGTCACAGGCTTCCTGGGCCATGCGCTGGGTGATGGGACTGGAAAACGTGCAGGTGGTTTTAAGCGGTATGTCAGAGAACATGCAGGTAAAAGATAATCTGGAAACCTTTTCCCAAAACCAGCCTCTTACAGAAGAAGAACACAATAAAATAGAAAAGGCGGCAGAGATTCAGTATTCCACTGTGGCAGTGGCATGTACAGGATGCAGGTACTGCTGTCCGGACTGCCCGCAAGGTCTGGATATTCCGTTCCTGCTGAATGTTTACAATGAGGCAAAAATCGGAGATGCGTGGAGGCTGAATAAACTAAACGGGCTTCCGGAGGATAAGAAACCCTCGGCCTGCCAGGACTGCGGCACCTGCAGCGGCCATTGTCCTCAGGGATTTGATATTCCAGGATACATGAAAGAAATGCAGAAAATAATGAAGGAATTATAAAAAACTCAGAGTGCGCGGGTGGCGTGAATGAATGTTCAAACATGCGCAAGCAAAATATCATAACGAAAAGAGCAGTAACTGTACAGAAATGGAACAGTTACTGCTTTTTTTATTGGAAAAATACGATCGGATGGAGTAGTTTAATAATGCACAGCAATAAAGGAGGCTGAAAAATGAACAGCATAATCAGAGATTTATATGAGGGGAATCTGTACCCCTCGAATCAGACAGGCTCCACCCTGCGGCGTTTCCGTAAAGAATGGACACAGGCAGGGCAGAGTTATGACAGACTGCGGGAAAAACTGAATCAGGAGGAAAAGGAGGTGTTGGAGATGTTCATGGATAAGTATTCAGAATTTGTGGAAATGGAATTGGAGCAAAGTTTTTCCGATGGGTTTATGCTCGGCAGCAGACTCATGTGTGAAGTGTTTGGCCGGCGTGAGACAGACTGATAAAAAGACCGTCGGCCGGACACATTACAAAGGGGCGGGGTCATTACCTGTGTCTTCAGGCTTGGGCGGAACATACTCCACAAGTTCAGTGAGATCACAATCCAGTACATAGCACAGGCGTTTCAGGATATCAATATCCAGACGCTGGATTTTGTTGTCGCGGTAATTGCGAAGCTGGGTTCTCTGCATTTCCGCGCGGAAAGAAAGCTGTGTCAAGGACACGCCTCTGTCTTCTATGAGTTCTTTTAAATGCAGCCGGATTTCTCCGCAGTCTTCCATGTTCGCGGGAAGCTGGCGTAATGGATTTTCTTTTTTCATCTTCATCTGTATACCTCCAAGCCTATTATATTTTAGCGGGTTTATACTTGTAAGGTTGATTATTGTATGGTATATTTATACATGGATATAAATATACCCATATAAATAGACTCTATACACTCGTCAGACGGTGCGGATTTTAATAACTACAAAATGCTGTGTGGGGAGGGATGCAGGTGGAAACGGCAAAAAGAACGGAAATTACAATAAGCCCTGTTCCAGACACCCGGCCCAAAATAAAAGTGGGCTGCCGGGTAGGAAAACTGATTGTAGCGGCTCCTACCAGCCAGCGGAAATGCGGGTATACTGTCTGGGAATGCAGGTGTGACTGCGGCGGACGGATTCTGCTGGATACCCGCTGCCTGCAGAGAGGAACGATTCTCGACTGCGGCTGCCAGTCGCGGACAAAACCGGGACAGAGTGACATTACAGGAATGCGTTTTGGAAAACTGGTGGCAGTTGAACCTACGAAGCAGCGTGCCTGTGGAACGGTTGTGTGGCGCTGCCAGTGTGATTGTGGAAAAGAAGTGCTCACATCCCTGCATCAGCTCCGGGCGGGATACCGGAAAAGCTGCGGCTGTCTGAGCCATCCGCCTTTGAAGGATTTTGTGGGGAAACGTTTCGGAAGGCTGACAGTCACCGCCTATGCCGGAAAAAGAGACGGGATGCACCGATGGAAATGCAGATGTGACTGCGGAAGAGAAACCATAGCGGGACAGACACTGCTTCAGACAGGAAAGACAAAAAGCTGCGGCTGTCTGCAGGCAGAGATGTATAAAAAGAATCTGAAATTAGTGGACGGCACATCTGTGGCCATATTGGAAGCCCATAAAAAGAGGCTTAACAGGAACAACACCAGCGGCCATACAGGTGTTTACCAGGATGCCAGAAATGGAAAATGGGTTGCCCAGATTGGATTTAAAGGGAAGACCTATTATCTCGGGGCATATTCAGACAAACAGGATGCGGTTGAGGCCCGGAAGCGGGGGGAAGAAATGCATGATGATTTTATTGAATGGTATTATTCAAAACGCATGTGACACATGCGGCGGCTGGAGTACCTGCCAGGAGCATGTTTGGGAGGCGTAAGGAGTTTGGAAATGGATGAAAAGAAAAATCTCCTGGAGGTCCGGATGCTGGGCGGCTTTCAGTTGATCTGGCAGGGAAGGGAATTTCAGGTTGGGAAGAAGCAGACGGCCAAAGCACTGCGCATGCTGCAGATACTCCTTCACGCCGGCCCCTCAGGAGTATCCAGGGAACAGCTGCTGGAGAATCTGTTTGGCTATGACGCAGAAGGCGATATCGCCAATAATCTGAGCGTAACCGTACATTATCTTCGGAGACTGTTGAGAGAAAGCTGCCTGCCTCAGGAAAATTATATTCATACCAAAGGCGGACGCTACTGGTTTGCCAGTTCATTTCCGACAGAGGTGGATGTGCTGGTATTTCAAAAACTCATTGACCAGGCAAAGGGCAGGCCAAAAGCGAAATGATGACGTTAGAAGTTAATTATCTGAAAGAGAGCCTGGG
>CANSYV010000133.1 GCA_947651335.1 uncultured Lachnospiraceae bacterium | reverse complement strand
GTGGAAGTAGTCAGATATGGTAAAGTAAGAAGAGCAAAACTGAATTACCTGAGAGACCGCGTAGGTAAACGTGCAAAGGTAAAAGAACGCATCGTAAGGTAGTACAGCAATTCATAAATCAGGCACTTTGCGATAATATATTTACGAAAACGCTGTTAGTAATGGAATTTGAGGGGCTGTGGGAACAGCCCCTTGTTGTTTCAGGAAAGGTATGCAATGAGCGGGAAAGTATCAGGTGCGAAGTCTTTTTTTGAGAGAGACGCAGTAAAAGAAGTTCTGGTGTGGATATTCCAGATTGCGGTGGTGCTGGCCTGTGCGGTGGTGGCTGCTATCTTTTTTTTCCAAACTGTGACTATGCAGGAAGGTTCTATGGAGCCCACGCTGGCCTCCGGGGACCGCTTTTTCATTAACAGGATGGCTTATAAATTGGGAAGCCCCAAACGGGGAGATTTGATCGTGTTTAAGACAAGTTCCAAGCAGGATGCCAGCCTTCATATCAAGCGTGTAATCGGTCTTCCCGGTGAGACCATACAGATTAAGGACGGACAGATTCTGATTAATGGGGAGACGTATAAAGAAGGCAGGGATTTTCCCAGTATCAGCAGCCCGGGGCTGGCAGAAGAAGAAATAACCATTCAAAATGGAGAATATTTCGTGCTGGGGGATAACCGGAACAACAGCGATGACAGCCGGTATGGCGATGTGGGAAATGTTCAGAAAAAATATATTGAGGGAAAGATCTGGTTTACAGCCGGACCGCTGAAGAAAATCGGTCTGGTGAAGGATAAATGAGGGAAACGATTATGAACATACAATGGTATCCGGGGCACATGACAAAGGCCAGAAGGATGATGCAGGAAAATATAAAGCTGATTGATGTAATCATTGAGCTGGTGGACGCCCGGGTGCCCATGAGCAGCCGCAATCCGGATATTGACCAGATGGGCCAGAATAAATCCCGGCTGATTCTGCTCAATAAGGCAGATCTGGCTGACGAGAGGAAGAACCGGCAGTGGAGTGAGTGGTTTCAGGAGAAAGGCTTCTATACTGCCGTGGTGGATTCCAGAAACCGAGGGAGTTTGAAGGCAGTCAATGGCATTATCCGGGAAGCCTGCCAGGAGAAGCTGGAGCGGGACAAGAGAAAAGGTATTAAAAACAAGCCCATCCGCGCCATGGTGGCAGGGATTCCCAATGTGGGCAAGTCCACTTTTATCAACAGCTTTGCCGGAAAAGCCTGCGCAAGAACCGGGAATCAGCCAGGGGTAACCAAGGGAAAGCAGTGGATACGTCTCAATAAGAATGTGGAACTGCTGGATACCCCGGGTATTCTATGGCCGAAATTTGACGACCCTCAGGTGGGGTGCAGGCTGGCAATGATAGGAGCTGTGAAAGACGAGCTGGTAAATATTGACGAACTGTCCCTTGAATTGATTCAATATCTGGTGGGGGCTTATCCGGGAGTTTTGAGCGGGAGATACCAGGTGGATGAGGCGGGAAGCCCTGGGCAGGCGCTGGAGAAAATAGCTGAGATGCGCAAATGTCTCCAAAAAGGCGGAGAGCTGGATTGCGGCAAAGCCGCGGTTCTGCTTATGGATGAATTCCGCAGCGGAAAATTGGGACGGATTACCCTGGAATAACAGCCCTTTACTCCGCATATAAATATATTCCAATCTTAACTTGCGGGTGGTAGAAGTTTTATGCAGATCCATCTTGTCACAGAGGGAGAAAACGTGGATACCATTGCCCAGGCATATGGTATCCCGGCAGAATTGCTGATCTTTGATAACCAGCTGGTTTATCCCTATAAGCTGGCACTGGGCCAGGCACTTTATATTCCTACATATGGACCTGCCGGGGAGCGTCCCCAGATTCAGGTCTCCGGTTATGCTTATCCTTATATCAGCCCCTGGGTGCTGGGGCAGACTCTTCCTTATCTCACAGAACTTCCTATTTTTTCTTATGGATTCACATATGAAGGCCAGTTGATTCCGCCTGTTTTTGAAGAAAACTGGATGATTGAAATGTGCCGCGCAAATGCGGTGATTCCTTTCCTTACACTGACACCCCTGGATGCAGACGGAAGATTTAACAATGAGCTGATCACCTCTGTAGTGTGGGATACTTCGGCAGGGGACCGGCTGATTCTGGAGGTGGCGGGGGTTATGCAGAAGAAAGGCTATGGCGGTCTGGATATTGATTTTGAATATATCCGCAGAGAAGACAGGGATGCATTTACCGAATTTGTAAGGCGGGCTGCGGCTGTCATGCACGGTTTTGGTTACAAAGTCAGCATCGCTCTGGCGCCGAAGACCTCCGCAGACCAGAAGGGGCTGCTCTACGAAGGGAAAGATTTTGCGGCTCTGGGGGCTTTAACAGACAGTGCTCTGTTGATGACTTATGAATGGGGGTACAAATACGGCCCCAATATGGCGGTGGCACCCATCAATAAGGTGGAGCAGGTGGTGCGGTATGCGCTGACAGAGATACCTTCCGGCAAACTTCGGCTGGGCATTCCCAATTATGGGTATGACTGGCCTCTGCCCTTTGTATCCAATGTTACCACAGCCAATACCATCGGGAATGTGGAGGCCGTACAGATTGCCATTGCCCATTCCGCCCGGATTCTCTATGATGAGACGGCTCAGTCCCCATATTTCCGCTATTGGCAGGACGATGTGGAGCATGAAGTGTGGTTTGAAGACGTGCGCAGCCTTCAGGCAAAATTCCAGCTGGTAAAAGAATATGGACTCCAGGGGATGGGCTGGTGGCAGATCATGCGCTGGTGGCGGGCTGCCTGGCTGGCTATGGAAGATAATTTCTGGAATGGGAAAGGATAAAACGCAAAAGCATAAAAGGGAAGAGGAACATAAGTACGAGGATGAAAACAATACGGGAAATAAGAGAAGAATTCGAGAAAGCGTCTGTGGAAGACTATGGAGAACTTTATGCAAGGTACCAGGGGGACCAGCGAAAAGGTGTTGTGCAGCTGATTGCAAAGCATCGGAAAATAGAAGAAAAGCTGGAGCAGGAGAAAAAAAGAATTTACCGTATGCAGGAATTTGAGCGGAAGTACAGCCACAAAGGCCTTCTGTGCGGTGTAGATGAAGCCGGGAGGGGACCTCTGGCAGGCCCGGTGGCGGCGGGAGCGGTGATTCTGCCGCCGGACTGCCAGATTCTATATCTGAATGATTCAAAAAAACTGTCCCCGCAGAAACGAGAGGAACTGTATTCAGTAATTATGGAAAAAGCAGTGGCAGTGGGCATCGGCTGGGCAGGGCCTGAGCGGATTGATGAGATCAACATTCTGCAGGCCTCCTATGAAGCTATGCGCCAGGCTGTGGAGAATCTTCAGGTGAAACCTCAGGTGTTGTTAAACGATGCGGTAACCATTCCCCACATAGAGATTGAACAGGTGCCCATCGTCCACGGCGATGCCAGAAGCCTGTCCATTGCTGCGGCCAGTGTGGTGGCCAAGGTGTCCCGGGACCGGCTGATGCTGGAATACGATAAGGAGATGCCCCAATACGGCTTTGCCTCCCACAAAGGGTACGGGAGCGCCGCCCACTATGAGGCTCTTCGAAAATATGGGCCAAGCCCTATCCACCGGAAAAGTTTTTTGAGAAAATTTGACCACATGCAGGCAGGGAACGAATGAACAGACGAAGGGTGGGCAGAGAATATGAGCACCAGGCGGCAGAATTTCTGACAGGTGAGGGGTATCGAATTGTGGAGCTGAATTATCGCGGCCGCAGAGGCGAGGTTGACCTGATTGGCTGGGAAGGGGGATATCTGGTGTTTATAGAGGTAAAGTATCGGAGCAGTCCAGGGTCAGGGGGAGCGCTGGAGGCTGTGGATGCCAAAAAACAGCAGAGGATTTCCAGGGCGGCTCTATGTTACCGGATGCAGAAGAACATACCGGAGGAGACGCCCTGCAGGTTTGATGTAGTGGGAATTGACGGGGAGAAGGTTACATTGGTGAAAAATGCTTTTGATTTTTGCGGAGGGGGATTTTGCTGGTAGAGGATTTTCAGAAAGGAATAACAAACATGCAGATAAATATAAACTGGAAGGATTCCCGCAATCCGATTCCACAGGTGAGAAAGAAAGGCCCTGTGGTCTATCTGTCCTACCCCAGTCTGGAGGAAACCGGTATCGTGCGCCATGGGTTCAGCACCCGGATAGGAGGGGTGAGCGAAGGAATCTATGAGTCCATGAATCTGAGCTTCGCCCGTGGAGACGATGAAAAGGCTGTGTGGGAGAATTACAGAAGGATTGCCGAAGCTGTGGGGTTTGACCTGAAAAGCGTGGTCACTTCTGACCAGACACATACCACAAATGTGCGGGCAGTCACTGAAAAGGACCGGGGCAGGGGACTTATAAAGCCCAGAGAGTATCAGGATGTGGACGGAATGGTCACCAACGTGCCGGGGATTACGCTGGTGACGTTTTATGCGGATTGTGTGCCCCTTTATCTGGTAGATTCAGTTCAAAAGGCTGTCGGGCTGGTACATTCCGGGTGGAGAGGAACTGTGGGGAAGATTGGACTGGAGGCGGTGCGGGTGATGGAGCGGGAGTACGGCACAGACCCGAAACATCTTGTGGCAGCTATTGGCCCGTCCATCTGTCAGGACTGCTATGAGGTCAGTGAGGATGTGATAGAAGAATTTCAGAAATCTTTTCCAGAAGAACAGTGGGAGCAGCTGTTCTATCCGAAGCCAGACGGAAAGTATCAGCTGAATCTCTGGGAGGCAAATCGTCTGATTTTTTTGGAAGCAGGGCTTCAGCCGGAAAAAATCTCTCTCCCCGGGCTGTGCACCTGCTGCAATCCCCAGTTCTTGTTTTCCCACCGGGCGTCAAAGGGCAGACGAGGGAATCTGGCCGCGTTTCTGGCTCTGAAATAATGAAAAAACCGCTGTGATTTCAGCGGTTTTTCGTTTTCTCCAGCAGTTTGATGATTTTGTCGTTGTGGGAGCGGACTTTCTCCACAGAAACGTCGTGATTGATGATATCAATGATGCTGGCCAGGTATTTGCTCATATTGGCTTCGATGTAATAGGGACGCTCTAGCAGCCCGGGGGTCCGGTAGTTCAAGTTGGTGGTGATCAGCCGGTATAAGTATCCTTTTTCATAATATTCGTCGAATTTGTCCAGACCGTTGGTGAACAGTCCGAAGGTGGTGCATACGAAGACACGGTTGGCTTTTCGTTCTTTCATAAAAGCCCGGTACTGGTTCCGTTGCAGTTCTCT